>JASLHV010000206.1 GCA_030153205.1 Roseiarcus sp.
GCCGCCGATGATCGCGCCCCCGATCATCGGCGGCCTCGGCCTTGTCGCGACGGAAGCGCTCGGCGCCGGCCCTGGCGCGCTCGGCGTCACGCTTTCGACCAATCCGATCCTCATCCAGGTCGCCTTTCTCCTGCTGATCAAAGGCCTCTCTTCGGCGATTTCGCTCAGCAGCGGCTTTCGCGGCGGCTTGTTCTTTTGTTCGCTGCTGATCGGCGCCTTGGTCGGCCGCGTCTATGGCGAAGGTCTCGACACGCTCTGGCCGGCGGCGACGATCGACCCCGCCGCCGCGGCGGTGCTCGGCATGGCGGCGGTCGGCGCCGGCGTGATCGGCTCGCCGGTGGCGATGACCTTTTTCGCGCTGGAGACGACCAACGACTTTCGCGTCACCGTCGCCGCTTTGCTGACCAGCGCTTTGACCGGCCTGATCGTTCGCGAGACTTTCGGCTATTCCTTCGCGACCTGGCGCTTCCACCTGCGCGGCGAGGCGATCCGCGGGCCGCAGGACATCGGCTGGATGCGCGATCTGAAAGCCTCGCGGCTGATGCGCAAGGATTTCCGCGCCGTCGCCGCCGACCGGACGATTGCCGCCGCGCGCGTGCTGTTCCCGGTCGGAACGATCCGCGAAGTGATGCTCACAGGCGAGAACGAAGCCTATGCCGGCATCGTCCTGGTCAGCGACCTGCATGCGACCGGACGCGAGGATTCAGAACCCATCGCCGCCCTCGCGCAATGGCGCGACAATTTCCTCACCGCCCAGACGACGATCCGCGGCGCCATCGACGCTTTCGACGAAAGCGAAGCCGACATCCTGCCGGTGCTCGCCGATTCGCAATCGCGCAAGATCGTCGGCGTGCTCAGCGAAGCGCATGCGCTGCGGGTGTACGGGCGGGAGCTGGAGCGGCAGAACAAGGATTTTCTGGGGCGGTGAGGGAGGCGAAGTCGATGATATAGTTTCGCGGCGCGGCTTGGCGGCGGAACTTTCGCTTCTCGCATCAAGATTGTCTGCGCTGACGATTTGCGCAAGACCGTAAAGCCGTCGCGCTTTCCGCGACTTCCCCTCATCCGTCGCGCCTTCGTCGTGACGCCTCCCGCAAGGGAGGAAGGGGTCCCCCCGCCCTTCCCATCGCTCGCGGGCACGCCTAAATCTGCGCCATGATCACACCCCCGAAGGCGCCAGTCGGCGATTCGACGCTTGATGCGCCGCCGGAAACGCCGCTCGACGATGATGAAACGGAGGCCGGCTTCGAACTCGCGCTTGCCGAGGACGAGGCGGCGCCGAATGCGCTCGCCCGTGGCGCGGCGGCGATCAAGGATTATTGGAAACAGGCGCCGGTCAGCCCTGGCGTCTACCGTATGATCGCGGCCGACGGCGAAGTCCTGTATGTCGGCAAGGCGCGCAGCATCAAGAAGCGCATCGCCAGCTATATGCGGCCTGAGATGCAATCGGCGCGCATCGCCAAAATGGTCGCGCGCACCGCCTCGATGGTCTTCCTCTCGACGGAGACCGAGGCCGAGGCGCTGCTGCTCGAAGCCAATCTCATCAAACAATTGAAGCCGCGCTACAATGTGCTGCTGCGCGACGACAAGAGCTTTCCCTATATTCTCGTCACCGCCGGCCATCGCGCGCCGCAATTGCTGAAACATCGCGGCGCCCGCAGCATCAAAGGCTCTTACTTCGGACCCTTCGCCAGCGCCGGCGCGGTCGGGCGCACATTGAACGCGCTGCAGCGCGCGTTTCTTTTGCGCACGTGCTCCGACAGCTATTTCGAGAATCGCACCCGCCCTTGCCTGTTGTACCAAATCAAGCGCTGCTCCGGCCCCTGCACCCATGAAATTTCCGACGAGGACTATCAAGGCCTCGTCGACGAGGCGAAGGACTTTCTCTCCGGCAGAAGCCGCGCCGTGCGCGATCGCATGGCCGACGAAATGGGCGAAGCCGCCGAAGCGCTCGCCTTCGAGAAAGCGGCGCGGTTGCGCGACCGGATCGCCGCGCTTTCCGCCATCCAGGGCGAACAGGCGATCAATCCGCGCAGCATTCCGGAAGCCGACGTCTTCGCCATCGCCGAAGAGGCGGGGCAATTCTGCATCGAGGTCTTCTTCTTCCGTACCTATCAGAACTGGGGCAATCGCGCCTATTTCCCGCGCGCCGACCGCAGTTTGAGCGCCGCCGAAGTGCTCGATTCCTTCCTCGGGCAATTCTATCTCGAAAGGCCGCCGCCGCGCCTTGTCCTGCTCTCGCACGACGTGGAGAGCGCGGCGATCCTGAGCGAAGCGCTTTGCGCCAGAGCCGGCCGAAGGGTCGCGATCGGCCGGCCGCATCGCGGCGAAAAACGCGAACTGGTCGAGAACGCCTCGCGCAACGCGCGCGAGGCTTTATCGCGCAAGCTCACCGAAGCCGCGACGCAGGAAAAACTTCTGGCCGCGCTCAGCGCCGCCTTCGGTTTCGACGAGCCGCTCCGCCGCGTCGAAGTCTATGACAATTCGCATATTATGGGGACGAATGCGATCGGAGCGATGATCGTCGCCGGCGGCGATGGTTTCATGAAGGCGCATTACCGCACCTTCAATATCAAAAGTACGGAGCTGACGCCCGGCGACGATTACGCGATGATGCGTGAAGTGCTGACGCGGCGGTTCGCCAGGCTCGCCAAGGCGGCGCGGCGCACCGAACTGACGCCGAGCGGCGAGACCGTGCCGGTCGCAAAACCTGAGCCGACCGACGCTGGAGGTTTCCCCGAGTGGCCCGATCTCGTGCTGATCGACGGCGGCAAGGGCCAATTGGAGGCGGCGCGCGAAGTCTTCGCTATGCTGCGCATCGAAGGCGTGCGTTTGGCGGCCATCGCCAAAGGCCCCGACCGCAACGCTGGGCGCGAGACTTTCTTCATCCCCGGCCGCGAACCTTTCCGCCTGCCGCCGCGCGACCCCGCCTTGTATTTCGTCCAGCGCCTACGCGACGAAGCCCACCGTTTCGCCATCGGCACGCACCGCGCCAAGCGCAAGCGCGAATTCGTGAAAAGCCCGCTGGATGAGATTCCGGGGATAGGTCCGGCGCGCAAGCGCGCGCTGCTGAACGCTTTTGGTACGGCGAAGGCCGTGGCCATGGCGGGGCTGGCGGATTTGGAGAAGGTCGCGGGGGTGAATCAGGCGACGGCGCGAATTGTGTACGAGTTTTTTCACGAGGGGGGATGAAAGGCCGGACGCGCAACGGCTGGCGGGTTCGCGGGCTAGGGGGGAAGCGGTCGTTCGCCTTCCCGTTGGTCGCATGGTAACCATAGGGTAGCCCCCAGGGCTGGAGGCTGAGCGAGGATCGTCGCATATTTGCGTGCTCCCGAACTCGACAGGGGTTGCGATGCTTCCGAAGACAGAAACAGCCTGTTTCGTGATCGCCGACATTTCGGGCTATACGAACTTCATATCTGGCGTTGAACTCGACCACGCTCAGGACATCATCGCCGACATCATGGATACGCTGTTGCGGGCGCTCCGTCCGACGTTCCGTCTCGCCAAATTCGAGGGTGACGCGGCGTTCGTCTATGCTCTCGCGGATAAGGTCGACGGATCGCTCCTCCAAGATGCGATCGAGTCGGCGTATTTTTCTTTCCGAAAGCGGCTGCGCAGCATCAAGCAGGCGAACAGTTGCGAATGTCAGGCGTGCAGCCACATGCAGAGCCTCGATGTGAAGTTCGTCGTTCATCACGGCGCGTTCATCAAACAGAAGATGGCGGGCAAGGAGGAACTCGCAGGCCGAGACGTGATTCTCGTGCATCGCCTCCTCAAAAACGACGTCAACAAAAAGTTCGGCGGACACGCCTATGCGCTTTACTCCGACGCCTGCGTACGGGCGCTGGGGATTGCGCCCGCAACGCAAGGCCTTGCCGAACATGACGAAACCATCGATATCATCGGCGAAACAAAGTGCTGGATTCGCGACCTCGAACAGGCCTGGACGAGGGAAAACGAAACCACGCGGATCGTTGTCGATCACGACGACGCGTTCCGCGTGATCGCAAGGGATTTTATCGCGCCGCCGCCGGCGGTTTGGGAGTTCGTCACCTCGCCCGCCCATCACACGCGCTGGCAGAGAGCCGATAGTTTGGTCGAAGTGGCCGTCAACGGCCGCCGCGGCGCCGGCACGCAGAACCACTGCATGCACGGCAAGGACGCCATCATCGAGGACATTCTCGACTGGCGCCCGTTCGATTACGTGACCTTGGCGGCGCTATTGCCGATCCCCGGCGCGCCGAAAATCCGGTTCACCTATGCGTTCGAGGGACAGGCGGACGGCGGCACGCGTTTCGAACTCCGCTTCGCCAAGCCGAAGCCGAAAGACTTAGCCTTCTTCGAGCAAGTCTGGCCGAAGGTGCAGAGCAACTTCGAGGCCGGCTTCGATATCCTGCGTTCAATGCTGGAAGAGCGGGCGACGGATTCGGATGGCGCGGGTGAACCGTCCATTCCCGTTTCGCGCGAACGTTTCCTCACCCAGCCGGTCCAGTCGCGTTAGCGCCGAAACCGCCTGGCCGTTTTCGCATGCCCGGCTCGCCTTAAAAAAATCGACCCAATGACCGGTATCAAAGCGCCTCATCTCACGCCGCAGACTCTCGTCGGCCAACGTTTCGACCGCGACGCGTTCGGCGACGTCAAGGTTGCGCTCGTCGGCTATTGTCCGCCGCCTTCCGCGCTCGAACTTTATGCGCCGCAGCGTGTGGAGGACCAGCGCTTTATCCACGTTTCGCCGGACAGCGTACGCCTCCTCGCGCATGGCGAAAGGCGGTTTTTGTCGCTAGCGCATGTTTATGGCGGGCCGGTCTCGTCGGCGACCGTCGAAGAACTCGCCTATTACGGCGTCGTATCGATCCTGGCCTATGGGCTTGCCGGCGGGCTCGGGACGAAAGGGCTCAGGATGGGCGATTATTATTTGGTGGAGGACGCATTCGCCGCCGACGGCACGACGCCGCACTATAGCCGCCATTCCCTCATCGCGGCCGATCCCGGGCTACGGGCCACAGCGCTCGCGTTGTGGCCGAAAAGCCTGGGCGAGCCAATCGTCCCGGTGCGGGCGGCGACCGGCGATGCGATCTATCGCGAGGATGAGGCTATGCTGGAGCGCTTCCGCCGCGAGGGTTGCGATATCGTCAATCTCGACAGCGCGCATCTCTATGCGGTCGCCCGTGAGAACGCGGAAGGGCGAGTGATACGCACGCTCCAGTGCGGCGTGATCTCGGACGTCGTCGCGGCGGGACCCGATGCGGCTTCAGGCAGCACGCTCTCCGCCATGCTCGCCAAGGGCGCCGAGGGCCTGAATCCGCTTGAGCGCACGGGGGAGATCGTGACTTGGTACATCGAGCGGTTGGCGCCGGCGCTCGGATATTGATGATAGGCTTTTCGGCAATAGCTGTGCGGCGCCTGAGATCGACGAGTTTCACGAGGAGGATGACCGACAATGATCTGCGAATTGCGCGTCTACGAGTCCATTCCCGGCCGCCTGCCGGATCTGCTCGCCAGGTTCAACGACCATACCCTGCGTATCTGGGAGAAGCACGGCATCCGGCAAGTGGGATTTTGGACCACTCTTGTCGGCGAATCCAACAACCGCCTCACCTATCTTCTCGCCTGGGACTCGCTCGCCGACCGCGAGACGCGATGGACGGCCTTCGCGAACGATCCGGCCTGGCTCAAGGTGAAGAACGAGAGCGAAAAGAACGGGCCGCTGGTTGAGAGAATATCGAATGAACTGCTGACGCCGACGGGCTTTTCGGCGCTACGCTGAAGGCGGTTGGTCGAAACGAGAGCGCTCTCCCGGATTGGAGAAAGTCTCGGCGGCGGACGCCAGGCGAGGGGTGTCGATTGTGTACGCGTTTGTTTCACAAGGGGGATAAGCGGCGCTTTGCCGTCAAAGGCGGCGGGATGCATGATGCGCGTCAGCAGTCAGGCCGGCAACATCTGTGAGGGCGAAATGTTCACGGGAATCGGGCTGATTGCTTTTTGCAGCATCGCCTGCGCGGCCTCGCTTGGTTTCTATATCGGGCGAAACTTTCTGCCGGGCGATAGTCATTCCGAGCAGACGCAGAAGACCGTTCAGTCGGTGATGACGAATGTCGGCATCCTGAGCGCCCTGGTCTTGGGGTTACTTGTCGCGAGCGCCAAGACAAATTTCGATACGACAACCACGGAAGTCGAGCAATTCGCGACAAACCTTTCGCTCTTGGATCGTGACTTGGTTCGCCTCGGCTCTGAGAGCGCCACGCTGCGCAACTCGCTTCGCGACTTCACGGCAAAAATGCTCGCGCTCACTTGGCCGACGGAATACGGCGCGTCGTCAGCCGTACGCGGCGTGGAGGCTGGGCAGACCCTTGATGGCATGCAAGAACAATTGCGCTTATCGCAAGAGCAGACCGCTCAACCGCAACCTGCCAGCGCCACGAGCGCCCTGCAACTCCTCGGGGAGTTGAAGCGGACAAGCCGTCTTCTCGCGCTTCAGCAAACCATCAGAACGCCGCGCCCATTCCTGGCGGTCGTGATTTTCTGGCTCAGCATGTCCTATCTGAGTTACGCGATATTCGCGCCGCTCAATAGAACCGTCATCGGCGCCATGATCATAAGCGCGATTTCGGTGTCGATTGCATTGAATATCATCATCGACATGGACCGTCCCTTCGTCGGATTGGTCAAAGTATCGTCGATCCCCGTGCGCCAGGCGCTCGATCAGATGAGCGTTGACGGGGTTGGGAAGTGATTGGCGCTGAACGCGTTGGCGGGGCTTGGCCGAGGGGACGGCGAGACTGGCGAGAACCCCTCTCACGCCGGGAGAGGGGTGGGCGCTTCGGGCTTGTGCTTTTTGCCTTTCTCTTGTCGACGCGAGACGCAGCCGCCGCTTCGCTCGATGGCGCGCATCTCTCGCTGTGGTGGGCTTTTCCCTTCCTCGGCCTGCTCGCATCGATCGGTCTCGGCCCGCTCGTCGCCGAACGTTTCTGGCATCGCCATTACGGCAAGATCGCCTTGCTTTGGGCGGCGGCGCTCGTCCTGGCCTTGGCGGTTCGCACAGACATTGCGACCGTGCTCGAAGCGGTCGCCCACGCGCTCATCGCCGACTACCTGCCTTTTATCCTGATGATGTTCGCGCTCTACGCCACCGCGGGCGGCGTTCTGTTGCGCGCCGGCGCGCATGGCAGTCCGGCCGCCAACACCGCGTTTCTCGCGATCGGTACGATCGCCGCGAGTTTCATCGGCGTCACTGCCGCGTCGATTATTTTCATCCGCCCCCTCCTTCACTCGAATTATGAGCGCTCGCGCAACGCGCATGTCGTGGTATTCTTTATTTTCCTCGTTTCGAACATCGGCGGCGCGTTGACGCCGCTCGGCAATCCGCCGCTTTTCTTTGGTTTCATCAACGGCGTTGATTTCTTCTGGCCCGCCGTCCATCAATGGCCGCAGACGCTTTTAACCGTCTTGATTTTGCTGGCGCTTTTCTTTGCCGTCGATTCCCGGCTTTTGGCCCAAGAGATAAGACCCTCGTCGCCGGCGCCGCATAATATCCCGATCCGGTTTCGCGGCGTCAGGAACTTTCTTCTTCTCGCTCTGGCGGTCGATGCAATCGTCACCTGCGGCCTATGGAATCCAGGCGTCAGCTTTTCCCTTCTTGGCGTGACTCTCGGGCTTCAGAATGTCGTGCGGGACGTCGCCATGGTCGTGATCGGGCTCATGTCTTTGTACCTGACGGACCGTGTCGCGCGGCGGGCCAATGGCTTCGAATGGGCGCCGCTGATCGAAGTAGCCAAACTTTTTGCCGCGATTTTCGTCTGCATGGCGCCGCTTTTTGCGATCTTGGAGGCGGGCCGCGACGGGCCGCTCGCCTGGCTGATCGCAAAAATGTCCCGCGCCGATGGCGCGCCCAGTCCGATCGCCTATTTCTGGTTTTCGGGCCTCGTCTCGGCGGCCCTGGACAATGCGCCGACCTATCTTGTCGCCTTCAATCTTGCCGGCGGCGATCCGGTCCCATTGATGAGCGTCCATGCGTCAACGCTCAAGGCGATCGGTCTCGGCGCCGCCTTCATGGGCGCGCTCACCTATATTGGCAATGCGCCGAATTTCATGATCTACGCCATCGCGCGGCGAGCCGGCGTGCGCATGCCGAGCTTCTTTGGCTTTATGGGCTGGTCTTTTCTCGTACTCTTGCCAATCTTCGCCGTCGTTTCGCTCACCTTGTGAGCGCCTCGATCAACCGGCGCAACGTATCGACCGTCGAGCCGTCCGCTTCGCCGTCGACGCGTAGGGGACGAAAATGGCGTTGAAACGCCGCGACATGGGTCTCCGTCCGTTTGTCATAGACGCCGGTGAGCCCCACCCCATAGCCATAGAGCGCCAGCATGGCTTGCAGCGCGCGAATCGATGGGCCTTCCGCCCCGCGCGTCATCTTGGGCTCGTCGACGATCGGCGCCGGCGCGACCCAATGACCGATATTTTCTCGCGAGAGCCGTTCCCAGGGAAAATTCTCGCCGGGATCAATCTTACGCCCTGCCGCGATGTCCGAATGGGCGAGAATGCACTCGGGCGGGATGGCGTACCTTTCGCCGATGTCCCGCAGCAGCGCGATTACCGCCGCGATTTGCGCGTCAGGAAAAGGCGGCGCGCCGCCGTCATGGCCGGGATTGACGATCTCGACGCCGATCGAGGAGGAATTGATGTCGCGTTCGCCTTTCCAGATGCTGGCGCCCGCATGCCAGGCGCGCCGATCCTCGGCGACGAGCTGGACGATCCGTCCATCCTCCCAGACGAAGTAGTGAGACGATACTTCCGACTTTGGATCCCGGAGCAAAGCCAAGGCCGCATCGCCG
>JASLHV010000213.1 GCA_030153205.1 Roseiarcus sp.
GCTCGACATGCGCCGCGATCGACTCGACTTTTGCTGCGCCAAGATCGGCGTCTCCGATGCGATCGACGCCCGGACGAACGTTGCCGAGGAAGCCGCCAAGATGACCGGAGGCGACTTCTTCGATTGCGTCATCGACGCGACAGGCAACGCCAAGGCGATGATGGCCGGCTTCGGCTATGTCGCGCATGGCGGGACTTATGTGCTCGTCAGCGTGGTTCGCGATCGAATCAACTTCGAGGATCCCGAATTTCACAAACGTGAGACAACATTGCTCGCGAGCCGCAACGCCACATCTGAAGATTTTCGCGCGGTGTTCCGCGCTGTTCGCGAAGGCCAAATTCCAACCGATTCGCTGATCACGCATCGCGCCAGCCTCGACGAAGCCGCCGGCCGTTTTCCAATGTGGATTGCGCCGGAGACCGGCGTCATTAAAGCCCTTATCGAGATCTAGGCGTATCGCCTGCGTCGCGCCGGCGAGCATGACGTCTTGCCAGCGATCTTGATCTTTCCTCCGCCGGCCTTCAATTCTCCGCCATTCGCGCCTTTTATCCGCCGGCGGGGATTCGCCGCGCCGTTCAGGGAGATGACTTTGCAGAAGATTGCCGCCGCTGTGATCGCCGTGTCGTTCGCCTCGGCGACTGCGCCCGCCCTCGCCGCTCAGCCGACCATTCCGATTATCGTCAAGGACACGACGGATTATTATTGGCGGGTCGTGCTCGCCGGCGCTCGCAAGGCCGGCAAGGATCTCAATGTGAACGTGCCGGAGCTTGGGGCCCAGTCCGAGGCGGATGTGAATGCCGAAATTTCGACGCTGAGCGACGCCGTGCTCTTGAAGCCCGCGGCGGTTGTGATCGCGCCATCGCAACCCCAGGCAGTCGGCAAGGCGATTGATGACGCCGCCAAGAGGGTCAAGGTCATTGGCGTCGATTCGCCTGCCGACACGAAGGCCTTCGCCTCACAATTGATGACGGATAATGCGGCCGCGGGCCGGATTGCGGCGGACGCGCTCGGCGATGCGATTAAGGAGAAATACGGCAAGGCGGAAGGCGATGTCGCCTTGGTGGCCTCCGCCGCGAGCGGGGCGACGGAACAACGCGCCAAAGGATTCAAAGACGAAATCGCCGCGAAATATCCAGGACTGAAACTGACGGCGGAAAAGGTTGGCGATGGCCAATCGGCGACGGCTGCGAAGGCCGTCTCGGATTTGATCGGCGCCAATACGAATCTGCGCGGCGTATTCAGTTCTGGCGCGATTGCGACGGCGGGGGTTGGGCAGGCCCTCGCCGACGCCAAGAAATCGGACGCGATCAAAGCGATCGGATTTGGCTCCGATCCGACGATCGTCAAGCTTTTGCAAGACGGAACGCTTTCGGGCGTCGTCGTCGAAGATCCGTTCCGGATGGGGTACGACGGGATCAAAACGGCGCTTGCCGCATCCAAGGGCGAGCAAGTTCCCGCTACGATCGATACCGGTGCGGAACTGGTTACGAAGGCGAATATGGATTCGTCGCGATCGCAGGAATTGCTCAATCCGAAAATCAGGTAACGGCTTGACGTCGCGATAAGGCAATCGGCGGCCCCATCGTTTGGTGGGCCATCCGAATCAGTCTACGAGTCAAGGACTTGCGTAAACAAGTCTTGTGGCGACTGGTTGAGGCGTCAGCGTTCGTATAGCGACTTGTCGCCTCTCTAGCAGCCGGTCTTCGGATGAACCGTAATCAGCGGCGCGCCGCCGCGCGGCAAAACCGCGAGCCTTCTCGCCTCGCCCTTCGCCAGGCGGCGCCAGTGTCCGGCGTCTCTCTTTCGATGGCGCGAGCGACAGCGTCCCATCAATCCGGGCGGCTCGACGAGGCGGAAAATCTCTATCGGCAAGTTCTCGCGGTCGAACCGGATCACGCCGATGCTTGTCATTTGCTTGGCGCACTCGCTCAACAACGCGGCCGCTATGAGGAATCCGCGGCGCTGATTACCAAAGCGATTGCCGCCAAAGGCGACGTCGCCGCCTTTCACAGCAACCTCGGCAATGCGCTTAGGGCGTCGGGAAAGCTCGACGAGGCGGTGAAGGCGTACCGCCGCGCCCTCGCCCTCGATCCAAATTTCGCCGACGCCTATAATAATCTTGGCGCGACCCTGAGAATGCTGGGGAATCTCGACGAAGCCGAAGCGCTGTATCGCAAAGCGCTGGCGCTCAATCCGAACTCCGCCGACGCCCATGACAATCTCGGCGTCGTGCTGCGCAACCAAGGACGTCTCGCCGACGCGGAAGCGTCGTACCGTATGGCCCTCGGACTGAACCCGAACTTCGCCCGCGCGCTTTACAATTTAGCGAATGTTCTCAAAGAGCAAGGAAGACTCGAAGAGTCCGTCGCCGCTTATCGACACGCCCTTGCCTTGCGGCCTGATTTCATTGAGGCGCACAACAATCTCGGCAATGCGCTCAAAGATCTCGGCAAGCTCGAAGAAGCCGTCACTTGCTTTCGACGCGTCGTCGCGTTGCGCGCCGACCTCGCTCACGCCCACAATAATCTCGGCGTCGCGCTCGAAGAGCAAAGTAAACTTGGCCAAGCCGCCGCCTGCTATCAACGCGCGCTCGCGCTGAAGCCGGATTTCGCGGCCGCGTATAACAATCTCGGCAATGTCGCCCGGGCGCGCGGCCAGATGGACGAAGCCATGGCGCATTACGAACGCGCCTTGACGCTCCGGCCCGACTTTGTGGAGGCGCACAGCAATTTCTTGATGAGCCAGCACTATGTCGAACGCCTTTCAAAGCACGATCTATTCGCCGCCGCGCAGCGTTTCGGTCGCAGCCTTCAAGGCTTGGCGGCCGAGCGAGTATTTTTGAACGATGGAAGCGAAGATCGCCCGCTGCGCATCGGTTATGTTTCGGGCGACTTCCGCTTGCACCCTGTCGGCTACTTCCTCGCCCGCGTCCTCGAGGCGCATGATCGCGAAACGATTGAAACCTTCTGCTACGCCAATCAAGGACGGTCCGACGATATGACGCGCCGGTTGCGCGGGGCGGCGAAAGATTGGCGCACTATCCTCGGTTTGCCGGATAAAGACGCCGCTCAAATGATCCTGCAAGATCGTATCGACATTCTCGTCGATCTCTCAGGCCACACCGCCAAGAACAGGTTGTCTCTCTTCGCCTTGCGCCCTGCGCCGGTCCAAGTCTCATGGCTTGGCTATTTCGGCACGACGGGGCTCGCCGCTATGGACTATCTTGTCATGGACGCCTGGGCGGCGCCGCCAGGCGAGGAAGAACGATATACGGAAGCTCTTGTTCGGTTGCCGTACGGACGTTTTTGCTATGCGCCGCCGGACGATGCGCCGCCTATCGCCGATCCGCCTGCGCTGCGGCGAGGCTATATCACGTACGGAAGCTTCAACAATATCGTCAAAATCGGCGCAGACGTCGTCGCGCTTTGGGCCTCCGTACTCCATGCAACGCCGCAATCGCGCCTCGTCCTCAAATGGAAAGCGCTCGATGACGCCGATGCGCGCGATCACTTGAAGCGCGTCTTCGCCGCGGCGGGCATCGAAGAGGGCCGCCTCGAGCTGCGCGGATTCTCGCCGCATGCCGAGATGCTTGCGCAATATGGCGACATTGATATCGCGCTGGATCCATTCCCGTTTGGCGGCGGCCTCACAAGTTGCGAGGCGTTATGGATGGGCGTCCCGGTCGTGACTTTGCCGGGAGACCGCCCGGCCTCCAGGCAGACAATCGGTTTTCTCGAGACTTTGGGACTCACAGAATGTGTGGCGACGTCGCGGGACGACTATGTTCGCCGCGCCGTCGCCTTCGCTGGCGCTCCGGCGCGTCTGAATGCACTACGCCGCGAAATGCGGCCACGCATGGCGGGCTCGCCGCTCTGCGACGGTCCACGCTTTACGCGCGGCTTGGAGGCGGCTTTTCGCCAGATGTGGCGGCGTTGGAGCGCCGGCCTTCCCGCGCAACCATTCGACCTTCGAAGTGAAACGCCCTAAGTAGCGGCATGTTTCGATCTTCCGGCGACCCAATCGCAGACCGTCGCTACGCCTATGCCGAGAGCGCCGCGCGGGAGGGGGACTGGCGCGCGGCCGCGGATGTATTGGAGCAAACGCTCGAGCTTGCGCCGCATTGGGCGCCGGCTTGGCTCGCTCTCGGCGAGGCGCGTGAGAAATTGGCGGAAAGTGAAGGCGCGGCGGCGGCCTATCGCAAGGCGCTCGCGCTCGATCCTGAGGACGCACTGGGCGCGAGGCCACGGCTTTCAAGGCTCGACTCTTTGCCATCCTCCGCGCTTCCGGAAACGTACGTACGAGAGCTTTTTGACGACTATGCGCCGCGTTACGAAAAGCATCTGACGGAGGGGCTGGCCTATCGTGGACCTGATCTCCTGATCGCGGCCCTTGACGCCATGGCGCCGCAACGCCGCTTTGCGCTGGCGTTAGACCTTGGCTGTGGCGACGGATTGATGGGCGCGGCGGTCAGACGGCGTGTCGACACATTGATCGGCGTCGACTTGTCGCCGGTCATGGCCGCCAAGGCGCGCGAACGAAAAGCCTATGAAACCATCGCGGCTCAGGAGATTTGCGCTTTTCTTGAAGGTCGCACGCCCGGCGAAGTTGATCTTGCGCTCGCTGCCGACGCCCTGCCCTATTTTGGCGACCTGACCCGTCTTTTCGCGGCGGTTTCACGCGTGCTTGCGGGTGGCGGCCTCTTCGCCTTCACAGCCGAGGCGAATGAGGACGAGAGCTATCGCCTGGGCGAGGGACTACGTTTTGCTCATTCGCGCGCGTATTTGGCGAAGATGGGGAACGATGTCGGCCTCGCGCCGCGCTCGCTCCAACAGGCTTCCGCGCGACGTGAGAAAGGGCGCGCCGCGCCGGGGTGGGTCGCCGTCTTTGAACGCGCGAAATGAGAAGGCGCCGTTCGAGAGAGCGGTGAGCCGGCCGTACTAATTGACGCCCAGGCTTTCGAGAAGCCGCGCCGCCTGAGCTTTCAGACTGGGACATTGAACTTCACGCGCAAACTGCTGCGCAGCCCCAAGATCAGGATTGGCGCGGAGGTGAGACAGTTGGTCCGCCTCTTGTTTGCAGACCGCAGCAGTGTCGATGGGCATGGCGGCCGGCTTGGTATTGGCGCCCGCCGACGGGGAAACCGCGGCAGGCGCGACGAAGCCGTGCGCGGCTCCCTGCGCCGATGAGGGAGGCGGGGCAACCTTGACGCCAAAACTTTCAGCGAGACGTTGTACCTGCGGGCGCAGTTTTTCACAGGAGAATCTTCCCGCGAATTGGGCGATTTGATCGGCTTGCGGATCAGCCCGCAGCTTCGCCAGTTCTCCCGCCTCGCGACTGCAAATCTGGTCTTGGCCCTCAGCTTGCAATTTTGGAGCGGGCGCGGGCGCCGACGCCTCCGCCGACGGCGGCGACGCCTCGGGTTGAGACCGAGGCGGTTTCGCGGCGATCGCCTCAAGCCCGAGGCTTTCCGCCAAGCGATTGACCTGCGGACGCAAGCTTTCGCAAGCCATCTCCTGCTGAAATTTCTTGACCTCCTCGGCGGAGGGATTGACGCGCAATTGCGCGAGCTGGGCGCGATCGCGTTGGCAAATCGAATCTGTGGTTTGCGGTGTCGATCGCACGATGGCGGGAGGTTCGAGGGCGGCCACTTGCTGAGGTTGAGAAGGCTTCGGCGCCTCTTGGGGCTTGGAAGGCTGCGCCGCCTCTTGAGTAGGCTTGGAAGGCTGCGCCGCCTCTTGAGTAGGCTTGGACGGTTGCGCCTGCTTTTGAGGCGCTTTCGGCTCCGGCGCGTCAGCCAGGCGGCCATCGCTGGCGGTAGCAGCCGACGCGGCCGCCACCCGCGATGAAGCATCGGCGCCGCTCGACTGAGCGGATTCGCTCGCCCCCAGCTTGGAGAGCTGGGCGCGGGCAAGTTCGGCGTAATAGCCGGCATTATGGGCTGAAAGGAAAGCGCGCCAGCCGTCGGCCGAACCGATTCGCTCGGCCATCTGGTAGTCGGCCGCCGCGGTGTTCGAGCTCGCGATATTCGTTGCTTCGACCGCGCCTGGCGCTGGCACCAAAGAAACGTTTTCGCCGCCGAGCGACCCATAAACGAAGGGCTCCTGGCGATTGCCTGTGCTCTCCAAGACCTCGTCGCGAACCTTGCCGAGGGCGATCCTGATATCGAGACCCGGCTGGGTAATATATTTGACCAGCGCCGTCGTGAACGGACTATTGGGACCTGTCCCATCATACGAAAGCGAACCGGCTTTCGCCGCATAGGCGATCAGCGAGTCGGCGCTCGTGGGCTCGACGCCGATCAATCGCGCCGTCACCGAACGCGTCGCCGGCAAATGACCCTCGGCGCGAAGGAACGGGTTCTCGCGGCAGGCGTCGAGGATGATCAGGCTGAGTTTTTTGGCAGGCTGCGTCGCAAGCAAAATCCGATCGAGCGGAACCGCTTCGTCATCGACGTCAAAAGCGCTCGCCAATCTCGCATCGACCGGAATCAGATAGTTTGAGCCGCCGACCTCCATGCCATGGCCGGAGTAATAGACGACTGCGATATCGGCATTGGCGGCGGCGGTGAGAAATTCACGCACGGCGCGTTTGAACTCTACAACACCCACGTCGCGACGTTCGTCGACAACGTCGAAGCCGGCCTTTGTGAAGACCTCCGCGATCGCGTCTGCGTCGTTGATCGTATTCGCCAATAGATCGGCGTGTTCGTATTTGGCGTTGCCGATGACGAGCGCAACGCGCCTGTCCGCCATGGCGCTGTTCGTCCATATCGCCCCGATCCCTATCGCGCAGGCGATAACAGCGCCAAATCGAAGAACCGTCCTCATTTTTCCGCTCGAAAAAAGTCGCTCCAACCTAGAACCACTTTTAGCGGCCCAGATATAACGCGCGGCTCATTTTTATCAAGCCCGGTCAAGCGAGTGATATTAGTCTAATCTTTCGAATAAATAATAATGTAGAAGTGTTTACTTTAGATCCCGAGCCACGCGAAATCCATTGGCGTAATAGCGAACGTCTTCATCATATTTAAATCGCCAAGCAGAGCGTAGAGAGGTTGCTTTATTGGCAAACGAGCCGCCGCGTAGCACGCGGCCCGTGCAATCGCCGGTCTTCCAGGCGGAGCCGTCCTTGGGCGCTCCCTTGTAGGTCGGGTTCCAGCAATCTTCGACCCATTCGGCCGCATTGCCGGCCGTGTCGTAAAGACCGAACGCGTTAGGCCGGAAGGAGCCGCCCGGCATGGTCTTATGCAAAGGGTCGCCGCAGTCCTCGCATTTAGCGTGGCCGACGCCGACATCCTTGCCCCACCAGAAAGGCGAACTCGTTCCAGCGCGGGCAGCATATTCCCATTCCGCCTCCGTTGGAAGCCGGTAGGTCTGGCCGGTCTTCTGCGACAGCCAGGCGATGAATTCCTTCGTATCGTCCCAGCTTACATTGATCACGGGTCTACTGGCGCGTCCCCATCCTTGATCGGAGGGATTATGTTTGCAGGCGCCGGCGGCGACGCATTGATCCCATTCCGCAAATGTTACTTCGCGCCGACCGATCGCGACCGCTTTGCCGATCGTCACGTGATGTACCGGCCCTTCGCTCGGCTTTTCCGTGGAGCCCATGTCGAATTCGCCCGGCGGAAGGACGACAAGCTCCTCACAATCGGGACAGTCGTGAAAGACCTCGCCGGGCTCGTGCGAAGCGGCTGTCTGCGCATCGGCCAGCGATCCGAGCCCCAGAAACACGAAAAGCGCGAGGCCACCCGTCGAATAGCGGTTCATGACGGAATTAGCTCCCGAACCTATGATCGAGCGCGTACGATTGCGCTCGAGCCGGCCCGACATGGACAATATTCGATCGTAGCACCGCAAGGTCCTTCATATGACAGCACGTCATAATGAGACGATTTGTCCAATCGTCCTGCGCCGTCGGGTCCAGCGAAAACTTTATCGAAAAGCCTCCCGCGACGACACGACTTTACAAATGAGGCCGGAAGGCTATCGTTTATCTGTAAGCACGACAAGCGCAGGCTGATTGACGCTGGCTATGGAAGCTGAACGGAGGCCGCCTGCTCTTCCGCTATCCACCTTGTCCGAACCGCACCTGGGGTAAAGCAAATGAGATTCCTCGGCTGGGCGCTCCTTGCTCTATTTGCGGGAGCCGTAACTCACGGACAGGCGCTTGCCCAGACTACGGGTGGGCCAACGCCATCGCCCGCAGGCGCGAAAGTCTATTTCGTTGACCTGAAGGACGGGGCCGTCATTGCGCCCAAGACCGTGGTTCATTTTGGATTGCACGGAATGGGAATTGCGCCGGCCGGCTCCGACAAAGCGAATTCCGGTCACCATCATCTCCTGATCGACGCGGATCTGCCGCCGCTCAACGAACCTATTCCATCCGACGAGAACCACCTTCATTTCGGCGCTGGTCAGACCGAGGTCGAACTGTCGCTGTCGCCTGGGCCGCATACGCTGCAACTGCTGCTTGGCGATGCGAACCACATCCCGCATACGCCGCCGGTCATGTCGGATAAGATTCACGTGACGGTCTCGGAAACACCCGCTGCGCCGGCCGCATCTGCGGCGCCGGCTGCGCAAGGCGGCAAACATCCTTCGCCCCCCGGCGCCAAGGTCTATTTCGTCGCGCCGACGGATGGCGCCTATGTACCCTTGACCTTCCCGGTCCGTTTTGGACTTGTCGGCATGGGCGTTGCGCCGGCCGGCATCGAGAAGGCTAATTCCGGCCATCATCACCTCATCGTCGATGCGCCATTGCCTTCCTTGGACGAACCTATTCCGAGCGATGAAAATCACCTTCATTTCGGCGCTGGGCAAACTGAGACGAGCCTGACGCTGCCGCGCGGCAAACACACGCTGCAATTGCTGCTCGGCGACGCAAATCACGTCCCGCATTCGCCCCCGGTCTATTCCGCGCCGATTACGGTCTATGTCGGCATGAGCGCGCCGCCGCGCCGGATTTACCGCCATCGCTACTATCATCATGCGATGCCGAGAGGATGAGGGCGCGAGCATCGCTCGGCGGTTGAAAGCCTAAAGCAGCGGCGCGCCTGATTTCCTCGGCGGCGTCTGGCGCCGGCAGGTATTTGTACGTCTCTCCCGCTAGGGCTTCGCTTTGGCGATCAGCGCCTCCACCGCGGGCATGATCCCGGCGACGATCACCTCGACGCCTTCTTTCGTCGGGTGCATTCCATCCTTCTGATTCAGCTTCGGATCGGCGGCGACGCCGTCGAGGAAGAAGGGATAGAGCGCCGCGCCATATTGCTGGGCGAGATCGGGATAGATGGCGTCGAAACGCTTTTGATAGTCCGGCCCGAGATTGGGCGCGGCGCGCATGCCGGCGACCAGGACGGGAATGTGGCGCGCTTGGAGACGCGACAGGATCTCGCTTAAGGATTTTTTCGTCGCCGCAGGATCGAGCCCGCGCAACATATCGTTGGCGCCGAGTTCGACGATGGCAGCATCCACGCCCTCGGGCGTCGCCCAATCGAGACGGGCAAGACCATCCGCCACGGTGTCGCCGGAGACGCCGGCGTTGGCGATTTCGACGTCGTAACCTTTGGCCTTCAGCGATCGCTGGAGAACGTCCGGAAAGCTCTGCCCGGGCGGCAAGCCGAGACCGGCGGTGAGGCTGTCGCCAAGCGCGACAATTTGTAACGTGCGCGCGGCCGCCGATGCGCTGGGCAAGACGCCGACAGGGATCGCGAGAAGGCCGCACAGCAAAACAATCGCCCGGCCAAAGTGGACGCGACGCCGGCAATACCCATATGTGAGCACAAAGGACGACATGGAGACGAATCCTGACAATGGCTGATCCCGCGATCCAAATTCGCGATCTTGACTTAAGTTTGGGCCGCGGCGCGGCGCGCGTCCATATCCTGCAGGGGATAAGCCTGACGATCGAGCGCGGCGAGGCCGTGGGCCTCGTCGGCCCGTCAGGTTCGGGCAAATCGACGCTGCTGATGACGCTCGCCGGCCTGGAGCGCGCCGACAGCGGCGAGATCATTATCGACGGCGTCTCTCTCACCGGCATGAGCGAGGACGCGCTGGCGAAGTTTCGCGGCGCGCGAATTGGAATCGTCTTTCAGTCCTTTCACCTGATCCCAACCATGACGGCGCTGGAGAATGTCGCGGCTCCGCTCGAACTTGCCGGCGTTGCCGACGCTTTCGAACGCGCCGAGGCCGAGCTTGGAGCGGTCGGGCTTGGCGCGCGTCTCTCGCACTACCCCGCTCAACTTTCCGGCGGCGAACAGCAGCGCGTTGCGCTCGCCCGCGCCTTGGCGCCCCGCCCGGCGATTCTCGTGGCGGATGAACCAACCGGCAACCTCGACGAGGCGACCGGCCAAGCGATCATCGAACTGATGTTCGACCTGCGCGCGCAGCGCGGCGGGACGCTCGTTCTGGTGACGCATGATCCGGATCTCGCTGAGCGCTGCGACAGAACCATCCGTCTTCGCTCGGGCCGTATCGAGGCCGATGCGCCCTCCCCTGCTCTGGTCTGATCCTTGAGGTGGCTGCGCTGACGCCTGCTCGTACGATACTCCGGCTTGCTCTGCGCGACCTACGCGGTGGCCTGGCGGGTCTGCGTATCTTCCTTGCCTGTATCGCTCTCGGCGTTGCGACGATCGTCGGCGTGAACTCGCTCGCGCGCAGTTTGGACGACGGCCTGTCGCGCGACGGCCGCGCCATCCTCGGCGGCGACGCGGCATTTTCCTTGATTCATCGGCGCCTGTCCGGCGACGAACAAACGTACTTATCGGCGCATGGCGCGCTCTCGACGGTCGCAACGACGCGGGCTATGGCGCGGAGCGGCGTCGACGAAGCCGCTCTCGTCGAACTGAAGGCGGTCGATGGCGCCTGGCCTGCG
>JASLHV010000238.1 GCA_030153205.1 Roseiarcus sp.
ACGCTGGGACCGCTATTTGCAGCTTATCGCCCATCACGACGTTTGGGACGATCGCGACAAGGCGGCCTATCTTCTGTGCCCGCGCGAGGAATTCGTCACCAAGGCCAATCTAAGCCGCGTCTATGAATGGCATTATCTCGATATCGGCTTCGGCGTGACGATTACTGGTCCCCATACGGTCGCGCGGATGACCAATGTCCTTTCGGTTCAACCGGGCGAGAAAGTGCTCGAGATCGGCACCGGGTCAGGCTATCAATCGGCCTATCTCTCGTACCTCACCGACAAGATCTGGTCGATCGAGATCATTCACGCCTTGGCGCAGCGCACGCGCGGGGTTTATGACAACCTGATCGCGCGGGGGTACAAAGAATTCCAGGCGATTACGACGCGCAACGCCGACGGTTATTACGGTTGGGGGGACGCGGCGCCATTCGACAAAATCATCGTCACCTGCGGCATCGATCACGTCCCCCCGCCGCTGCTGCAGCAGTTGAGAGCGGGCGGGATCATGGTCATTCCGGTCGGTCCGCCCGGCGCGCAGCATGTACTGAAAATCGTCAAGAACCAAGGCGCGGATGGCGCAATTAATGTCGCGCGCTCCGACATTTACGGCGGCGCGATTGTTAATTTCGTGCCCTTCACCAAGCTTGAGGGCGGCGCGATCGTCGGAACGCATAGCAATTAAGATTTGGGCGTCGGATACAGGCAACGACGCCCAAACAAATATCAAGCCGCCTAGGCTTCGCCTTCCCAGCGCGCGAGCTCGGCGCTCGACATCGGCTTGTAGAGGTCCGGCGGCGCCTCAACGAATCGTCTCAGCGGCAGCGCGTCGATCGGCACTAGTTTTGCGATCGGCGTTCCGTTTTTCGTAATCACCACCTCTTCGCCGGACGAGGCGGCTTTAAGTAATTGAGGAAGTTGGTTTTTCGCCGCTTGAATGGAAGATTTCATTTCTGGTCCTCATTTTGTCGAACGACACACTGACCCTGATTGAACGCTTCCCCCGATTCTGAACTTGCAATAATGATTCGGCAATGCAAAACGCATGCCCATCCACATGGCGAAAGAATGTCCGCCGGTCGGACGCGCCTCAACATTAAGAACGCAGGGGCGAGCTTAAGCCGCCTTTCCGCGCGTTCGTATTTTCGGAAGGTCGATTGAAAATTTGGGCTTCATTTTAGCCAAAGCCTCATCGATCGCCCACATTTGCGAAGCATGACGCCGTGGCTTCCCTCAAGGCCGTCTCGAAGTTCGGTCAGAGCGCTTTGAGCTTCACCTGATCGTCTTTGATACGGACTCAACTGGCTTTCATCTTTTTATTGCGCTTCGCCAGTGTCCGCAGGCGCAGCGCGTTGAGCTTGATGAATCCGCCCGCGTCATTGTGGTCGTAAGCGACCGCGCCTTCTTCGAAGGTCACGAGGTCCTGATCATAGAGCGAATAGGGACTTTCGCGGCCGATCAAGATTACATTGCCCTTGTACAGTTTCAGCCGCACGCGGCCGGTGACGAATTCCTGACTCTTATCGATCAGGCTCTGCAGCATCTCGCGCTCCGGCGAGAACCAGAAGCCATTGTAGATGAGTTCCGCATAGCGCGGCATCAACTCGTCCTTGAGATGCGCGGCGCCGCGGTCGAGCGTGATCGACTCGATGCCGCGATGGGCGGTGAGCAGGATCGTGCCGCCAGGCGTTTCGTACATGCCGCGGGACTTCATGCCGACGAAGCGGTTCTCGACGAGATCGAGACGGCCGATCCCATTGTCATGGCCGTATTGGTTCAGCTTGGCCAGCAGCGTCGCCGGCGACAGTTTCTCACCGTTGACGGCAACCGCATCGCCCCTCTCGAAATCGATCGTGATGATCGTCGGCTTATCGGGAGCGGCCTCAGGATCAATCGTGCGCGAATAGACGTAAGGCGGCGTCTCCTGCGCCGGGTCCTCCAGCACCTTTCCTTCCGAGGAGACGTGAAGAAGATTGGCGTCGGTCGAGAACGGCGCCTCGCCGCGCTTGTCCTTGGCGATCGGGATCTGATGCTGTTCGGCGAAGGCGATCAGCGCATTGCGCGAAGCGAACTCCCATTCGCGCCACGGCGCGATGATCTTGATGTCGGGATCGAGCGCATAGGCCGAGAGTTCGAACCGAACCTGATCGTTGCCCTTGCCTGTCGCGCCATGGGCAATAGCGTCAGCATGGGTCTTGTGGGCGATGTCGACGAGATGTTTGGCGATGAGCGGGCGCGCAATCGATGTCCCAAGCAAATAAAGACCTTCATATTGGGCGTTGGCGCGGAACATCGGGAAAACGAAGTCGCGGACGAATTCTTCGCGCACGTCCTCAATGAAAATGTTCTCCGGGTTCACGCCAAGCAGTTCCGCTTTTTTGCGCGCCGGCTCCAATTCCTCGCCTTGGCCAAGGTCGGCGGTGAAAGTCACAACCTCGCAATTGTAGGTCGTTTGCAGCCATTTCAGGATGATCGACGTGTCGAGACCACCCGAATAGGCGAGGACGACGCGTTTGATTTTATTCTTGTCGGGCTTGGACATCGGGATCTCTTGGGGAAGTCTCATTGGCCATCAAGGCCATGGGCTTCTACAAGGCGCGCCGCGATAAGCGCAACCCCGACGCCAAAGCTCTCAGAAGCGGTTTAGGTCACCCACCCGGCATTGATCATCATGCCGTAAGCGGCGGTCGTCCCAAGGACCACGAGGGACAGAAGAACAAAGGGCGCGTGGCGGCGGCGCCGCGGCGTCGCCCGAGAGAACCATTGTCTCATCGCTCGAGCCTCCATTTGGTCAGGCGAAGGCAACGCAAGCGGGCCTGGGTTGTTCCAGACGGAAGGACGGTTTTGAGGCGTGAAATTGCCCAAAAGCGCGTCAGGTTTCCTGCGAGGGAAATGTCAGGCGATAGGCGACTTGGACAATGATCAACGTCATCAAGGCCGCAAGGATAACGTCCGAGAGATAATGGCCGCCGGCGGATACCCTCAGCAAGCTCGCCGCCGCGCCAAAGATCAGCGCCCCGGCGATGGCGAAGGGGCGTATCGGGGGCGGCGCGAGGGCGGCCGGCGCGACCATCCAAAACCCCTCCGACGCCTCGCCGCTGACAAACGAGCAGTTCTTCTTGCAACCCCCGTCGAAGCGATACCACGGCCTGAACTCGTGTGGGCCGCCGTAATCTTGCGTCTGTGTCGGCCGCGGACGATGCGCGTGGTCCTTCAGGCCGAGATTCACGACCACGCCCGGTCCGACAATCATTGTCGCGATGAGAAACAGGAGAGCCCGTCCAGTCGGCGCGTAAGGCGCGGGAAATCCAAAGCGGCGGCAAAGATAGAAGATCGCCGGCGCGGCGAGAAAAAGGAAAGGCGCGATGTTGAAAAAGTCGCGCAACGGGCTCCAAACGCCGCCATGGCCGACGAAGCCCTGACCTTGGCGGTAGAAGAAGCCAGCGACGTCGCGATCCAATTCCGGCCAGAGCGCAAAGACGCCCGCCGCGAGAACCAGAAGCGCGATCGTCGCGGCAAGGCCGCGACGCGAGGCCATTAAACGACCTTATAGACCTTGCCGGTTTCGCGTCCTTCGATGCTTCGGCTGAAAGCGAGCGCCGCTCGCGCGACGGGCGCCGGTTCGAAGCCGCGGAAGAAGGGGCCGTAGCCTTCCATTGATTCGACGAAGACCGTTGGGCTGACGGCGTTAATGCGCAAGCTGCGCGGCAATTCGATCGCGGCTGCGCGCGCGAAACATTCGATCGCCCCGTTGACCATGCTCGCCGAAGAGCCGGCGACAATCGGCGTGTCGGCGAGAACGCCGGCGATCAAGGTGATCGAGCCGCCCTCGTTAAGGACATCGCGCGCGGCGAGCGCAAGGTTGACCTGGCCCATCAATTTGTTGACGAGCCCGAGCCCATAAACCGATTGCTCGATTTTCGCCGGGGCGATTGCGCCCAGCGGCTGGAAATTGACTGCGCCAGCCGCGCAGGCGACGGCGTCCAGAGACCCAGCGGCGGCGAGGCCTTTTTCGATGCTGGTCGGATCGGCGATGTCGATGCGAATCTGGCCGGATTTCGAACCGGCGGTCACGATTTCGTGCCGCTTGCCCAATTCGGCGGCGATCGCCGCGCCAAGGACGCCGCTCGCGCCGACCAACAAGATCCGCAGTCTTTTCTCGTCCGCCATAAATCTCTCCCCGGGGCTTCGCCGTTCGCCGGTTGGTTGCCACAGGAGGCTCGCAAATGAAAGTCCATCCTTCGAAGGATAAAATCGGCTAAGGTAATGTGAGATCGAAAGGAAAGGCCCGCCGCCGATGTCCGACGGCATGACCGTCGCCGCTACCGCTCTCGCCTATGTCGGGGCGTTGTTTCTCATCGCCTATTGGGGCGACCGATCCGGCCGTCGCTTCATGGCGGGCCGCGCGCGCGGCGCGATCTATGCGCTCAGCCTCGCGGTTTATTGTACGACCTGGACCTATTATGGCTCGGTCGGTCTTGCTTCCGCTCACGGGCTCGATTTTCTGCCGATCTATATCGGACCGGTTCTGGTGGTCGGTTTCGGCCATCGGCTGGTGGCGCGCATCGCCGCGCTCGCCAAGGCGCAGAACATCACCTCCGTCGCCGACTTTGTCGCGGCGCGCTACGGCAAGGCCCAGCATGTCGGCGCGCTTGTCGCTTTCGTCGCCGTCCTGGCCTCTGCGCCCTATATTGCTCTGCAATTGAAGGCGATCGCACAGACCATTTTGATGATGGTCGGCTCGCTCGAATATGGACGACTGGCGCCGGCCGCGCCGTCTGCATTCTTCTCTCTCGTTATCGCTTTGCTCCTGTCGGCCTTCGCGATGGCCTTTGGCACAAGGCGCATCGATGCGACCGAACATCAGGACGGGCTGATCCTCGCGGTGGCGGCCGAGTCGGTGGTGAAGCTGGTCGCGTTTCTCGCGGTCGGCGCTTTCGTCGTCTGGGATCTTTTCGGCGGGGTGGAACGCCTCGGCCATGCCGCGTCGAGCGACACTGCGATCGCGGCCGTCATGAAAACATCGCCCGACGCGAGCAGTTGGATCGTCACGACGTTGCTGTCGGCCTTGGCGATCCTGCTGCTGCCGCGTCAGTTCCATGTGATGATCGTCGAAAATCGCGACGAAAAAGACATTCCCTCGGCGGCTTGGCGTTTTCCGCTCTATCTCGTGCTGATCAACCTTTTTGTGGTGCCGCTCGCCGTTGCAGGGCTTGCAACCTTCAAAGCTGGTTTGATCGACCGCGATTACACCGTTCTCGCCTTGCCGCTCGCGGCCGGCGCGCATGGCGTGGCGCTGCTGACGATGATCGGCGGCCTCTCGGCGGCGACCGCCATGGTGGTGGTTGAAAGCGTCGCCCTCTCGATCTGCGTTTCGAACAACCTGGTCATGCCTTTGGTCCTGCATGGCCGTGCGCGTTCGGACACGCTGTCCGGCGATATTGGCGCGATTGTCCTGATGGTGCGCCGCGCGGCGATCCTCGCCGTACTTTTCCTCGGCTATGCCTATATCCGCGTCGCCAACAATGCCGCGCTGGCGTCAATCGGATTGTTGTCCTTCGCCGGCGTCGCGCAAATCGCGCCGGCTTTTCTCGGCGGCTTGTTCTGGCGGCGCGCCAATGCGCGCGGCGCTTCGGCCGGTCTCGTCGTCGGCGCCGGGATCTGGTTCTATACGCTCCTTCTGCCGTCGCTGGAGCCGGGCTCGGGAGCTTTCGCCAGCTTTCTCGAAAATGGGCCCTTGTCGATCGCTTGGCTGAAGCCGAGCGCATTGCTCGCCATCACCTCGCAACCGCTGGTCAGCGGCGTCTTGCTGAGCCTGGGCGCTAATCTCGTCGTCTTTATTCTATTGTCGTTGACGCGTCAGGCGAGCGCGATC
>JASLHV010000241.1 GCA_030153205.1 Roseiarcus sp.
TTTTCGCGAAGGCGTGAAGGCCGGGATCGATCCTTACCAAATCCGCGTCGCCTGCGAGACTTTGGCGACCACCAATCGCGTCGTCATCGCCGGCGAGACACGCGGGCCCGATCTTTCTCTAGCCGTTATTGAACAGGTGGCGCGCGAAGCGATCAAGGACATCGGCTACGAGCAGGACGGATTTCATTGGCGCAACGCCAGGGTCGAAATTCTGCTGCATGCTCAATCGGCCGACATCGCGCAAGGCGTCGACTCCGCCGGCAACAAGGACGAAGGCGCAGGCGATCAGGGCATCATGTTCGGCCACGCCTGCCGCGAGACGCCGGAGCTCATGCCGGCGCCGTTGTACTATGCTCACAAGATACTCCACATGCTGTCTGAAGCGCGCCGCTCCGGTAAGGAGAAGAGTCTTGGCCCCGACGCCAAGAGCCAGGTGACTTTGCGCTACGAGAACGGCGTGCCGGTCGAGGCGACGCAGATCGTCGTCTCGCACCAGCATGTCGATGAGTCTCTCTCTTCGGACGATATTCAGCGCATTATTCGTCCCTATGTTGAAAAGGCGCTGCCGGCCGGCTGGATCACGTCGAAGACGGTTTGGCACGTCAATCCGACGGGCAAGTTCTTCATCGGCGGCCCCGATGGCGATTGCGGCCTCACCGGACGCAAGATCATCGTCGACACTTACGGCGGCGCGGCCCCTCACGGCGGCGGCGCTTTCTCGGGCAAGGACCCGACAAAGGTCGACCGCTCCGCCGCCTATGCGGCGCGTTATCTCGCAAAGAATGTGGTCGCCGCCGATCTTGCCGATCGTTGCACCATCCAACTGTCCTACGCCATCGGCGTCGCCAAGCCGCTTTCGATTTACGCCGATCTTCACGGCACTGGCCGCGTCGAGGAAGGCAAACTTGAAGGCGCGCTGATGAACGCGATGAATCTTTCACAACGCGGCATTCGCGAACATCTCGGCTTGAACCGGCCGATTTTCGCTCGTACCTCGGCCTACGGACATTTCGGCCGTAAGCCAGAGGCGGACGGCGGCTTCTCATGGGAGAAAGTCGACCTTGCCGACGATTTGAGGCGTTTGGTTTCCTGATCGAACCTGAATCCGAAAGTAAAAATGGAACGCAGACTCCCGGCGGATCAACTGCCGGGCGTCGCCGGGCGCTCTACGGCCGCGCGCATGGCAAGGCGCTCCGCAGCCATCAAGCGGCGCTGATCAAGAATGTTTTGCCGCAACTCGAAATCGAAGCGGCGCCGCGCCTGGACTGCGCCTCTCTCTTTCCGTTCCGTCCGCAGGAAATTTGGCTCGAAATCGGTTTCGGCGGCGGCGAGCATCTGATCGCGCAGGCGGCGGCGCGCCGCGATGTCGGCTTTCTCGGCGCCGAGCCCTTCGTCAACGGCGTCGCCAAAGCGCTCGCGGCGATCACGCGAGAAAAGCTCGACAACGTACGATTGCGCGCCGGGGATGCGGGGGCGTTGCTCGAGGCTTTGCCGGATGGCGCGCTCTCCCGTCTCTTTATTCTATACCCCGATCCTTGGCCGAAGCGCCGGCACAACAAGCGACGCTTTATCTCCGACGCGAGGATCGAAGATTTCGCGCGGGTTTTGCACAAGGGCGGCGAAGCGCGATTCGCGACCGATGTCGACGACTACGCCGGCTGGACCTTGCGCCGGTTTCTCGATAGCGCCCATTTCATTTGGCCCGCGCGAAAGGCGGATGACTGGCGTAAACCATGGCCTGATTGGCGTGAGACGCGCTACGAGGCGAAGGCCAAACGGGAAGGCCGCAAGCCCGTCTACCTGACTTTCGTGCGGGCATGACCGCCGCACGTCTGAGAGCGGCGATTCGAGCCGTGGTCTTCAAACGGCCACAGCGAGGTCTTGTCGGCGAGACTTCGCGGGCGAATTCTTGCCACAGCCGCCGGCTATCGAAGCCCCGCCTGTGGGCAGAGCCCGTCTTTCTGCTTGCGGTCCAGCGCCGTTACGAAGATAAGGCGCGCGTCCATTGGGTGGGGCCTTACCCTCTTCCACTGTTCCAAAGCGGGTTTTCCGCTCTCATTTACGCGCGAGACTTTCCTCTCGACGCGACGCCGAAGGATCGCGATGTCTAATTCGATTGATCGCCGCTCCATTCTCAAAGGGGCCGCCGCATCGGCGGTCGGTCTTGCATCGAGCGTTGAGGCTTTGGCCGCCGACGACGGCTTGCGCTTCGCCGATCCCGTCGCGTTTTCTTACGATCTGCTCAAGGCGCGGGCCAAGGAAATGGCGCGCGGCGCCTATGTCGGGCCAAGCCATCCGGCTCCCGATGTCCTCAAACAGATCAACTACGAAGAATGGGGCAAGATTCGCTTCCGAACCGATCACGCGCTTTTCGCCGACGGACCGGGCCAGTTCCCGATCTCTTTCTTCCACCTCGGCTTGTTCTTTCAAAAAGCCGTCGAGATTCATGTCATCGAGGGCGGTCAGTCGCGGCGGGTCATCTACGACCAAGATTATTTCGACATGCCGGACGATTCGATCGCCCGTCAACTGCCGAAAGGCGCCGGCTTCGCCGGCTTTCGCGTGCAGGAGGCGCGCGACGGCGCGCTCGATTGGCATAAGAACGATTGGGTGGCCTTTCTCGGCGCTGCTTATTTTCGTTCGATCGGCGAACTCCGTCAGTACGGCCTATCGTCGCGCGGCATCGCGCTCGATGTTGCCGTCGCCGACCGGCCGGAGGAATTTCCCGACTTCACGCATTTCTTCGTCGATTCCAATGAAACCGCCGATTCGATCGTGATCTATGCCCTCATGGAGGGACCTTCGATCGTCGGCGCCTATCGCTTCGAGATGAAACGCGGCAAAGGCGTGATCATGGATATCGAAGCCTCGCTCAACATGCGAGCCGCCGTGTCGCGCTTCGGCATCACGCCTCTGACGTCGATGTACTGGTATTCCGAGACCAAGAAGGACACGTCGATCGATTGGCGTCCGGAGGTGCACGATTCCGACGGGCTCGCCATGTGGACCGGGACAGGCGAGAGACTTTGGCGCCCGCTCAACAATCCGCCGCGCATCATGGTCTCGGCGTTCCTCGACAATAATCCGAAAGGCTTTGGGCTTTTGCAGCGCGATCGCGTGTTCGACCACTATCTCGACGGCGTGAATTATGATCGCCGGCCGAGTCTTTGGGTCGAGCCTCTGCCAGCGCCGAACGGCGAGACCTGGGGCAAAGGATCGATTCAGCTTTGCGAGATCCCGACCGACGACGAGATTCACGACAATATCGTCGCCATGTGGGTGCCGGAAAAGGCGATCCAGGCCGGCGACGAAATCCCTTTGCGCTATCGCCTGCATTGGCTTGCCGATGAACCGTACCCTACAAAGCTCGGTCGTTGCGTCGCGACGCGCTTGAGCCGCGGTGGCCAGCCTGGCCAGCCGCGCCCGAAGGGCGTGCGCAAATTCATGGTCGAATTTCTCGGCGGCCCTCTCGCCAATCTGCCCTATGGCGTGACGCCGGAAGCGGTGGTGAACGCCTCACGCGGGGTTTTCGGGCCTTACAAGATGACCGAAGCCGTGCCCGACGGCGTGCCCGGTCATTGGCGCACGCAATTCGATCTCGCCGGTGTCGAAGGACCAGATCCGGTCGAGCTTCGCTGCTACTTGCGCAACGGTACTGAGCAGCTCACCGAGACCTGGATGTTCCAGTACCATCCGTTCTGAACGGCTTGAGCCTTTCTGCCCCGCTGCGCGAGGAAGGAAATTGCCGTCCTACCGCATGTTCCCCGTATGCCCGAGCGAGTACCGTCCCGGTTGAGGCCATACCGTCAAGCCATGCGGCATGCCGCCAACGGGGATCGTCTTGACCTCGCCGTTCGACGTATCGATGGCGTAGACCGCGCTATCGTACCGCGCCGACAGCCAGAGCGTCTTTCCATCGGCGCTGACATTGCCCATGTCCGGGCTGCCGCCGTTGGGGATCGGCCAGTTGGCGACGACTTCGCGCGTTTTAAAGTCGACCACTGAAATGCTGCCTGCGCCGCGCCTGACGCCGGCGAGATTATGCGTGCCGCGATTCGTGACATAAAATTTCGTACCGTCACGGCTCGGATAAAGGCCGTGCGTGCCGACGCCCGTCGGGATGAACCCGATTTCCTTCATCTGGCGGCCGTCAATAACGACGACGCCGTCGCCGATCATATCCGCGACAAAAAAGGCCGAACCGTCGGGCGCGACCCTGATGTCCTGCGGCATATGGCCTTGCGCGAGTTGCAGCGTCCCGACAAGCTCGTGACGATCGATATCGATCTTGACCAGTGCATTGTTGAACTCGCAGGTGAAGATCGCATAGGCGCCATCGGGCGAGAAATCGGCGTGATTGATTCCGGCGCATTGCGGCGCATTGATATAGCCCTGCAGCGCCATCGTATGAGGATCGCGGAACTCGAGCCGTCGCAACGCCTCGGCGACGACGATGGCCGATCGTCCGTCCGGGGTGAAATACATGTTGTAGGCGTCGTCGACGGGCACGGGCGCGCCAGGCTTTCCCGTCTTCGGATCGATCGGCACCAGCGAACCGTGGGAGCGCGGCGCGGATTCATCGCCGGTGACCCAGAGCGTCTGCAAGTCCCATGATGGCACGATATGCTGGGGGCTCTGACCGGCGGCGAAATGGTCGATCACGGTAAAAGTCGTCGGATCGATCACGTCGACCTTGCCGGTGATGAGATTCGGCGCATAGACACGCGATAGAGCGCCTGCCACAGCCGGGCTGAAATTCCCGACCCGTGTTTCGGAATAGACGTTGGACGGATCGACCAAAACCGGCGGCGAACCCTCTTTTGGCGGCAGGGTGAAGGCGCCGGGCGGGCCAAGTTCGAGGGAGGCGAGCTGGATGAAGTCTTCGCCGGTGCGGTTCTTTTCAACGAAGCTGCGGCAGAGCGACGCGCACTGGTCGGCGGTCACGCAATAGGTCGAGATCGGCAGCGACTGGGCGTCGTTGAGGAGACAGTCCGAGCCCAAAGCGGCGAAAAGGCCCAGCCCCAGCAGCCGAAGAAGAGAAGGCGACATCAACTCTATACCGACGACTCAAACTCTGCCGCGGCCCCAGCCCGGCGTTGAATCTCATCCTAAAGATGCAGGAAATAGAATGACTATTAAATGAACGACCCCGCGCGAGCCGCGCCTTGCAGCACGGGCAGGGTTGCGCGGAGGGCGGATCCCGATGAAAAGTCGCTCTAAGCGGTCGATTTTTCCAGGTTCGCGATCACGCGCCGCAACAGCCGTAATAGTTGATCTCTTTCTTCGCCGCTGAGTCCGGCAAGCGCTTCTGCATTGCCGCCGTGGACCGCGTCCAGCACGGCCGGCGCCTTTTTAACGGCGCCCGGCGTCAAGCTAACCAAAGCGCTGCGCCCATCGCGGGGATCGGCTTTTCGTTCGATCAGACCGTCCCGCTCCATGCGAGCAAGCGTCGCCGCCATGGTTGGCTGTTCGATCGCCGCCGCTTCGGCCAAGGCCTTCTGCGTCAAAGCGGCATTGGCGCTGAGGGCGAAAAAGACGGGCAATTGGCCTGACGAGAGGCCGAGCGGCCTGAGCTTGCGGTCAATGACCCGGGCGAAGTGGCGCGCCGCCCAATTCGTCAAATAACCCGCTGAACGGTCGCGCTCGAATTTAATTTGCATAGC
>JASLHV010000257.1 GCA_030153205.1 Roseiarcus sp.
TGAGCAGGGAACCGTCATTGCTGCCCATTTCGGCAACGAGATCGCTTTGCCGGAGCTGCAAATCGGAAAAACATTCGGCCGCGTATTGATGGAAGTGTTGGACAAGGCCGAGCGAGACCGAACTGCGATAGCTATAATCGCGGAACAGAATGTCCGGATCGACGACGTCGAGATTCTGCAAATGCCCGCATTCAAGACAGAGATAGCAATCGAGGGGAAAAAGATCCTGTTTCTCGCCGAGCCGATCCTTGCTGACAAAGGCGTCGCCGATCGGCGACGGCCTGATCGGCAGAACGAGTTCAAGGGATGACCCGCCACAAAGCCGGCAGGCGCTTTTCCGCGTGACATGACTGGTCAAGATAGAACCTTCATCATAGGCAAGGATCACAGGCCGGAAAAAGACTTGGCCACTTCTTCCGGCCAGACGACGGAAACGCCGCCATCGATGAAAAGGCTCTGCCCGTTGATAAACGAGGCCTTCTCGCTGCATAGGAAATCGATCGCATTGGCCGTATCGGCCGCGTCACCCAGCCGCCCTAGAGGTACGAATTTTCGATAGACGTCCGCCAATTTGGCGTTGGCTTCATAGAAGGATCGCGACTCGTCCTTGACGTAGGTCAGCGGCATAACGGCGTTGACGCGGACGCCGCGTCGGCCCAAGGCCACGGCGTAATAGCGCGTCATTTCATTGAGCCCAGCCTTGACGACGTGATAGCCGACCGGCTGCGAACTGCCGACGAATTGGGCGTAGACGGAACTGACGATGCCTATCGCGCGGTCGCCGGACTGACAAAAATGCGCGGCAAAACCTTCGATCAGGTCGCGCGAGGCCGCGAGGCCGACCTGGATTTCGCCGGCCCAGGCGTCGCCCTGGCCGCGAAACCTTTGGCAGAGCGTGAGGTAACGAATGGGGCCGGCGGTCGCGCAGGCCCTATCCCATACGCCTTTGGCGCCATTCGGCGTTTCGAGATCGACAGTGTAGTGACGAACGCGTCCATCCCCTGCATGGCGCTCCGAGGGACGACGGGACAGGACGCTGACGGTAAAGCCTCGCGCCAGAAAGCGATCGACGACGAGCAGGCCGAGGCCTCTGCTGCCGCCAACGACGACGGCGTGTTCCTCGCTCATTTGCGGCCCGCCAGAAACAGCGAGACACGCCTTTCGAGTTCGGCGCAATATTTGGCGGCGCCGACGGAATCGTCATCGCGCGGGGCAAAGTCGGCGAAGACAGCGCCATCGACGCGGTACGGTCCGTTCGTGATTTCGTGAACGACCAGATATTCCGATCTGATGATCAATGTATGAAAGAAGGGCTTCGACATACGATAGTAAAATGGCTTTTCGCTTCCCGGCGGCGAAAGGGGGATGACTTTCGCGATATCTCCAGCATCGTCGAAAATGATGATGTCGACCGCGCCTTCGACGATGTGAAAGGCCTCGCTTTTGCTCGGATGTTTATGCGGCCTGATGTAAGAATTCCGGCTGATCGCGATGATCATTTCGTGAAGCGGATCGTCGCGGTCGGGATGCGCATTGATCCGAACACGTTTTCTCGGCGTCTTGTGTAAGGCCTCGCGCAATACAGCAATATCCTCAGGGCCAATCACCGAAATGGGCCCTTCGGCGACGAAGACTTCCGGCGATGTCTGCGTGAGCTTCACAGCCGTCTTCCTTCGAAGATCGATCCCTCAACGCCGGCATAGATCGAACAGAGGCGAACGCCGCGCTGTTCAAGCGGCGCCAGCTTATCGCGCACCTTCCGTTCCGACATCGGGCTGACCGCGAGGAAGCACAGTTTCACGCCTTTGTCGGCCAGGAGATTGCTCGAAGCGACGATCGACGTCGCAAAGCCCGGTGGAAAATAGCCGCGCTTGTTGGGATCGTCATCGGCGACCATTGTGATGGAATCTCTCAGATGTAGCGCATTGACGAACATGATCGCCTGGTGCCCGGCCCCGAATAGAGCGACGCCCTCCCGGGCGCCGCCGATGATCTCGGCGAGCCGGTTCTGCACGAAGGTGCGGCTTGCGACAAGGGCCGCCCGGTAGGGCGAGAAAAGGTCAGGATTGGCGAGAATAGGTTGACGGCGTTCGCCTGGCGAAGCGTTTCGGCGACGAAATACGCCGATCAAGGCGTCTTCGAGAGAGCCGGGATAGCGGAACAGCTTAACGGTTTCGTAGCCCGCCTGCTCGGCAAGCGCCGTGAAAGAATGTTCGGTGAAGTAGCAAACATGCTCCTCCCAGGGAAAGCTGTAGTCTCGCGCGGCGAGAAATTTGGCGCAGTCCGGGATCTCCAAAATCAAAAGCCCGTTCGGCCTGAGAAGCTGGCCGAGGGCGCGCAACGCGCCGATCGGATCGTGGCAATGTTCGAGCAGGTAGCGGCAGGAGACGATATCGGCGCGGCCCTGTTTCGTGACGAGCTGGCCGAGTGTCTGAGGCTCCAGGCGCGCCTGCCAAGTTTCGAGGTAGGGAAAACAGCCGTTGGGCGCCACATCGGCGGCGAGAAGGTCAGGAGATTTTACGACGAGGCCGCGCGCGCTCAAGCGGCGCAGCAGGGGCGCTTCGAAAGGACCGAGACCGAGAGCAATGGATTGATCAGGTCCGGGGAGCAAATCTTCGAGCCGATGCGCGACGAAATCGTCGAGATGGGCATCCGGCTCGTTATAGTTGATCCAGGGCGCGCGCGGGACGATGGCGGCGGTCGGCGGCGGCTCCCGCAATTGTATCAAGCCGCAGGCGGCGCACGCCGTCATGACCATGGGATAGCGCGGGGCTCCGTCTTGCTTCAGCGAGAAACGATTGCAAAGGGGCAAGGGTCCAAAGTCGAGGTCGTCGCCTTGGAGCAAAAGGCCGCAGCATCGGCAGGCGCCGATTTGAGTCCGGTCACTCAAAGTAGATGAACTCGTGATCGCCTTTGTACCCCGTCTCGTCGAAAACGAAGCGCCACTCGTCCGGCGTATGGAAGGCGCGGCAGGTCAATTGCCAATACATTAAATTCACTTTCTCACGCTCGTTCCGATAGCCTTCGACGCAGATATATTTGGCGCCGCGCGCGACGCGCTCGATTTCTCGGAACGCCTGCCAGAGCTCGTAATTGTAGAGATTGTGAAGCGTGTTGATCGAAATGACGAGATCGAAATGTTTGTCCGGCCAGGGGAGCTTGGTAGCCGAGCCGACTTGGCAGAAAGGTTTGACGCTCTCCATTGTATGTTCGACGCCATATTTCGAAATATCGATTCCGGCCACTTCGATGTCCGGCAACGCTTCACGGAAATCATGCAGGATGAAGCCCTTGCCGGAGCCGACATCGAGGATGCGCATGCCCGGCTTGATATTATAGGCGGCGATCATGGCGTCGGCGACTTTCCGCCAACGGCCGTCATATTTGTAGCCGCCATAGCCGGTCTCGCGGCTGCCGTCCCAATAATCATAGTCCCATTTCATCGCGAGATCGGCGACCTCGGCCTTGTCGCGCTGGGTGACGCGGGCGACATAGTCGCGCTTGGTGGATTTGTGGATGAGACTCACGAATTCGCGCAA
>JASLHV010000309.1 GCA_030153205.1 Roseiarcus sp.
GCCCAGCCGTCTGGAATGGTGAGCTGGATGATTCCCGTCATGACCAGCAAACCGAGCGCCGCGTACCGTGTCCCCAGGCCGAGAACGAGCAGCACAGGCAGGCAAGTCTCGGCCATGGCGGAGAGAGTCGCCATCAGTTCCGGCGCCGGATAGGGGATTTCCGACCCGAAAATATGCAGCTTGTACTCATCTGAGAATAATGCCTTGGCGCCGAAGGAAAGAGTCAAGAAGCCGTCCCATTTCGTCATGCCCGAGCGCCAGAAAGGTACGGCTAAGGCGAACCGCAGCGCTAGCATCGTCAACGACATTGGGATAAAGCCAAAGACGCTCTGCGTGAAAACCGCGAGCGCCTGCGGGCTCCGCCGCAGAGCGGCGGCTTGATCCATGTTCATGGCCGATCCTTTCAGCTTTCGAGTTTTGTGAGAGCGCCGGCCTCGATGAGGCCGATGAGGTGCGCCCCGGCGTCGAAATCCTCAATGCCTGTGGCGGCATGCGCCTCAGCGATCGTCGCGCCGCGGCGCAAGGCGCTCGCGAAGGCGTAGCCGCCCGACGGCAGGAGCCGCGTCGTCACTTCCGCGGCCGGCCGCGTGATCATCGCCGCCTCAGGCCGCCACTCGTCGACCGGCTTGACGTCTCCGCCGCCCTGATGTGCGCTCCAGATCGAAGCGATCGGATATTCGGAGCTCAAAAGGCGGACCGCGGGATGAAATTGCGCCCGGGCCTTGGCCAGGCCTTCCGGATCCAGCGCCGCCAGGGCGGCGATCGTCAAAGCCTCGGCTTCCGCGGCGTGATAGGCTTCGACCCAGGCGTTCTCGAGACAAGCGACGTCGGCAAGATAGCGAAGAGCGCGGGCCGGTTCGAAACGCGCGACAAAGGCTGGAAAGCCCTGCCCATAATGGATGAGAACGGGAGATTCCGGCTTGTTCGCCGCGGCGTATGCGCGCGCCGTGGCGCGAAAGAAATCCTCGCCGACGAGACGGCGCGTCACGGGATAGCGCGCGGCGAGCGACGCGATCAGCGAGACCGCGACATTATTGCGATAGACGGCGAACCGTCTCTGATCGCTGGCTCCTTCACGGCCACGCGTACCTGCCGGCGCCGGACGGTTCGGATCGGCCAAGGCGGCCGCAAAAGCATCGACCGTCTCGCGAAAGGTCGTCGAGAGTTCAGGACGCATGACGCAACGCCCTCACCGGATCGTTCGACCTCATCGCCGCCTCGGCGCGACGGGCCTCGGCATGAAGGATCGGCCATGTCGGCACGTCATTGTCCCATTCGACCAGCGTCGGAACGGCGCCGCGGCGTCCGATAACGTACCGATAGAGATCCCAGACCTGATCGCGCACCGGCGAGTCATGCGCGTCGATCAGTAGGGGATGACCCGCATCGTCCATCGCCTCGGCAAATCCGGCAAGGTGGATTTCCTGAACCGAGGAGAGCGGAAAAGCCTCGAGATAATCGATCGGATCAAAGCCATGGTTCGTCGCCGAGACGAGCACATTGCTCACATCGAGCAGCAGGCCGCAGCCGCTGCGCTTCGCGACGGCTTTGATGAAATCGACCTCCGCCATCGTACTCTCGGCGAAGACCACATAAGTTGAAGGATTTTCCAGCAGCATCCGCCGCTGCATCGTCTCCTGCACTTGCTCGATATGGTCGACGACGACCGCCAGGGTTTCGTTCGTGTAAGGCAATGGCAGGAGGTCGTTGAGATAGCCTGTGTCATGGCTTGACCAGGCGAGATGTTCGGAGAACATGGCGGGCTGATAGCGCTTGTTCAGCGCCGCCAGGCGTTTGAGATGATCCTTGTCCAAGGGGTGCGGCGAGCCGATGGAAAGGCCGACGCCGTGGAGCGAGAGCGGATAGGAAGCGCGGATCGCTTCGAGCCTGCGATGCGGCGGCCCGCCGTCGCCCATGTAATTCTCGGCATGAATTTCGAAAAAACCGATGTCGGGCCGCTCGGCGAGGATTTGATCGATATGTTCCGGCTTCAGGCCGACGCCGGCGCGATGCGGCAAATCCGGCGCGACGCGGGCCAATTCACAGGACGAAACAGCCATTGAACGATCCTTTGCGTCGCGATGGTCGCGCTTTGTCGAGGATTTCGCGGCCCCAGGGACGCATGTTACAGGTCGATTCGAATTTCGTCCGACCGGACGCTTCGTCTGGAATTGCGCATAAAAATCAGCCGCCGCGCGTAACAATCTGCTGCCCGCGGCGAAGGAAGGACTAACGCCGCCGTGGGCGAAGGCCAAAGCGACGAGAAATGGGCGGTCATGATGCGCGCCGCGTTAGCCGGCGACGAGTCGGTCTATCGCCGCTTGCTCGAAGACATCGGCCGCCAGGTCCGCGCCATGGCGCGCGGCGCCTTCGCCCGGTCGCGGGTCGGCGATGCGGATGTCGAGGATGTGGTGCAAGAGACGTTGCTGGCGATTCACTTGAAGCGCGACACCTGGGACGGCGCCATGAAGCTCGCCCCCTGGGTTGGCGCGATCGCTCGCCATAAGATCATCGACGCCTTGCGCCGGCGCGGCGCCCGGCAGTTCGCCCCGATCGAGGATTTCGAGGCGGCCATTCCGGCGCCGGAGGGCGATGACCCCCACGATTTGACCGACGCCGATCGCCTGATCGGCCAATTGCCGGCGCGCCAGCAGGACATCGTCCGCTCGATCTCGCTCCAAGGCCAGTCGATCTCGGCGACGGCGCAGCGCTTGTCGATGACGGAAGGCGCGGTCCGCGTAGCGCTGCATCGCGCCTTGAAGTCCCTGGCGGACGCTTGGCGGAGGACGGCGTCATGAAGACGTCCGACCTGATCGCAGCGCTCGCCGCCGATCCAAAGCCGCGCGGCATGCCGCTTGGCTCACGCTTCTCCTTGGCGCTCGCCTTGGGCGTCTTGGTGAGCGCCTGCGCTTTCGCGATGATGGTCGGCCCCCGCCACGATATCGCGCGCGCCTTGGGGACGATGCGCTTCGACTGGAAATTCGTCGATACGATCGCGCTCGCCATCCCGACCAGCCTCTTGGCCTTGCGCGTGCTGAGGCCGGGCGCCCAACTTCGCTGGCTGGCTGTCGCCCTCATCATTCCTGCGTTGGCGCTCAGCAGCAGCGTCGCAATGGAATTGATGATGATCCCGCGCGATCTCTGGCTGACTAAGCTGATCGGTTCGAACGCGATCCACTGCTTGACGCTGATTCCGCTTCTGTCGATCGCGCCGCTCGCCGCTCTGTTGATCGTCATGCG
>JASLHV010000348.1 GCA_030153205.1 Roseiarcus sp.
CGCAGCTAAGGTCGCCAGCAACGTCAGCGAGAATCTATCGTTGGAGCGAGAACAATCGATACGCGATGATCTCGATCGTCTCAACAAAGTCCTGAGCGTCGAGCAGTCACGAGCCGAGGCGTCCGAATCTCAGCTCAGCGTCTCGCGTGCTGAACTTCAGGAAACCGCCGCTCAATTGCGCGCAAAGAACCGAGAGGTCGAACAGCTCGTCGCCAAATGCGCGCCGCTCGAGGAACGGCTCGACGCCGCGCTGAAGGAAATCACGGCGCTGAACGAGCACGTCGCCAATGGTGAAAAGTCTCGCTCGACGCTCGCCGATAAAGCCCAAGCGATGATTCGGGCGATGTCGGATCTGAAGGCAAAGCTCGAGCTTGCCGACCAAAGGGCAAAGCAGCTCGAGGATCGCCTCGCCTCGAACACTGTGCTCGCCTCGACGGACCGGGAGCAATTCGAACGGAAAATTCACGCCCTCAATGAGGAACTCGAGAAGGAAAGATCGGCGCATCGGGTGGCTTCGAGCGCGCTCGAGGCGGCTCGCGGCAAGTTGGCCAATTATCGAAGCTCTTCCAGCCTGCATGACGCGTTCAACCAAGTCGAGCGCTTAAGTCCAAAAGACTCGCCGCTCGCAAATTCGTCTATCCACACACCTGAAGCACGCCGGAACATCGGGTGGTCTAGCTTGTCAGAAGGTCACGAGCCGACAAAGCCCGCGCCGTCGTCCACGCAACCATTAATCAGCAAGCTCGATGCGTTTCCAAGAAAAGCCGCATCTCAAGAAGGCCGCTGAGGACGACGCGCGCTGATAGGAGAAGCCTCCGTGTCTTTTGAGGATATCTTACCCACAAATCGCGTAAGTCGAGAAAAAGTGTCGTCGATACACCGACGAGTAGCCCCCCTGGTGCACTTCGTACACGAACACTATCAGCAACATACGCTGGACGAATACGAGTTCGAGGAGCACATCAGAAGCCTTAAAACTCTGGCGGAATGCGTAAGCATGTCAAAGGCCTTCATGACAACGCCAAGTGCGCGGTGCTTACTTTTGGCGCTAAACTCAGCAGATACGAATATATTTCCACGCGCACTCGAAATGAACGCGATTAACAGGTAACGCGAGTCTAATGTGAAGCGGCGCTCGCCGCCACCTCATGGCGGCGCGCGCGGACGATTGAAGTCCCTCAGCGCGTTTGAATTTGAAAAACGACGCGCAGTCTCAACGAGGGCGCTCCATTGCGCCCGGCCGCATTGCGGAGAATAATACGGCCATTCAGGTTCACCCACGACGAGACCGAGGCAGGTTTTTCCTTCGGAAACGCAGATGCTGAAATCATCACTTTCCTTGACCGCAGCCGCGTTCGTATTTTTGCCGAGCTTCAGCCACGCCGTGACGGTCCATCATCCCTGTAGCCATAATGCGGAGCTTTGTCGCCAAGACGCCAAGCAGAAACAGGTCGATGATCATTTTTGCGGGATCAATCTCGAAAAAGCGCTGGCCGCCAAGACTGGCGAGGAAAACGTCGGGCGGTGGCCAGAAAGCCCGCAGCGTTACTGCTGGAAGAAGGACCTTTGATACGCGCTTGCGATTGCGGCCTGCGAGCAACGGCTGCTCGCCTCAAGCGTATATGTAGCCGCCGGAAACGATGATGTTCTCGCCGGTCATGTAGGTATTGCGCGGACCTCCCGCCATGAGCACCCATTCCGCCATTTCACGAGGCTCGCCGCCACGGCCGAGCGGGCTAGCCTTGGCAAGTTCGTCGAGAAAACCGAGCTGGCGCGCTTTCTCGGTCGCCATGCCGGCGGGCGCGACCGAGTTCACAAGAATTCCATCGGGCGCGACGGCATGCGCAAAGCTGCGCGTCAGGCTGACCACGGCGGCCTTCGTCGCCGCGTAATGCGCATTCTGTGGATGAGCCTTGAACGCGTCGACCGATGTAATGTTGACGATACGGCCGCGCACGGGACCGCGTAGATCCTGCTGACGCATATGGTGAACGGCAGCGACCATCATGTGATAGGTCCCCTTCACATTGACGCCGTTCGACGCGTCCCATTCAGCATCGGTAATTTCGAGAAGCGGCCTGCGCGGATAGATTGCGGCCGAATTGACGAGCGTATCGACCCGGCCAAGTGCGGCCGCGACAGTATCGAAAGCAGCATGGGCTTCGGGGCCGCGGCTGATATCGGCGGTGGCCACGGCGACGGCGAGACCGGCTTTGCGAGCCGGTTCTAGCGCGGTCTCGGCCGCCGATGCGTTGATGTCGATTACCCCGACGCCCCTGGCGCCGTCCCTGACGGCCATCTCGGCCAAAAGCGCCCCGAAGCCGGCGCCGCCGCCCACGATGACGACGATCAAATCTTTCATGTCAATCGCCCTTCTTCACGGCGCCCGTCGCTGTCGTCTGTCGAGTCGGCGCAATATCGAACCGCGAGACGTTGACGTTCTCCGGCAAAGCGAGAACGGCGAGGACCATATCGGCGATATCTTTTGGCTGCACAGCCGTACCGTCAGCATACATGGCGGCGCGCATTTCTTCGTTGAGGAGAGCCTTGTAGAGGTTCGTCTCGGTACGGCCTGCGACGATCTCTGTGACCCTCACTTGATACGGCGCCATATCGAGGCGCAGCCCATTGGCGAAAGCGCTTATGGCGGCCTTTGTCGCGCTATACACAGCCATTCGCGGAAAGGCGGCATGGCCTGCTGTCGAGCCCGTGAAGAAAATATGCCCATGCCGCCGAGCGCGCATGGTCGGCGCCACGAGATTGGTGAGAACGATGCTCGCGGTTAGGTTGACCGCTATTGCCGCTTCGATGGACTCAATCGTCATTTCATCGAACGCGGTCAGTGGCGGCATCATTCCGGCGTTGTTGATCAGAATATCAATCGTTTCGTCTCTGAGCCGATCGGCCAGCGCGACATGGTCGCAGACATCAAGGCCGATGGGCGTGATATTCGAGATTTCGGCAAGAGCGTCGAGAGACTTCTTATTTCGGCCAAGAGCCAAAACGCGGCGCCCGTCGCCGGCAAGGGCAAGAGCGATCGCATGCCCCATGCCGCTCGTTGCGCCAGTGACAAGCGCCGTCTCCATTGTGACCTTGTCCGAACGGCCGGTCACGCCGTCTTCTCGTCATCCGGATGGCCGAGATCGACGAACCATCCGCCCAGCAAACTCGTCGCCGGCGCCTTTGGGTCGGGCCGTGAAGTTTTCGCTTCAACCGCGGCGCGGAAAGCTTCCGCCGAATCCTTGGGGTAAAAGCCAATATGGCCGGCAAGGCTATTGTCGACTGGCTTAATCGTATTGTTCGACATGCCGAAGACAATTGTATGTCCCACACGCGGCGCGACGAGGCTCGCTGTAACGAGGCGTACGCAATCATCGAACGACAGCCACGACCAGAGCATTCGGCGGTCACCCGGTTCCGGAAAAGACGAGAATATTCGCAGAAAGACGCTTTCGATTCCGAACTTGTCCCAATAGAGCCGGCCCAGATCTTCCACGAAGCATTTTGAAAGGCCATAGAGACTGTCGGGACGATGCGGCGCTTCGGCATCGATATGCGCCTCGAGCGGGTGATAGCCAATCGCATGGACCGAAGAGGCATAGACGACGCGGCGTACGCCCTGCTTCCGAGCAGCCTCGTAGATATTGTAGCTGCCTTGAATGTTCGACGAGATAATCTCGTCCCAAGGACTTTCGAGCGGCGCGCCGCCAAAATGAACGATCGCATCGACGCCTGCCGCCGCCGTTTGCAGCGCCGGAAAATCGGTAAGCTCGCAAACGGCGGCTTCCTCGTTGGCTTGCAGGTTCGCGATGTCCACGCGATCCGATAGTCGGATCCGGCGCGCGAGCGGCGCCAAACCGACGCGCAATCGGCTACCGAGCCGGCCGGCGGCGCCTGTGATCAATATTGTATTATAATGCTGGGTCATGCGGGTCCTACGCTGTCGCTCATCGTTCGGCTTCGACAACATAGCCTTTGAGTCGGTCTTGGCGCCGAGATTCTTCGCTTCGCTCAGAAGGCGTTCCAAATCCGCCGCCTCCCGGCAGCGAAAGTACGAGCCGACGGCCCGCTGGAACATGTTGCCAGCCTTTGGCGCGCATAGGCGAGCCGTCATCGAGCGCAACCGAACCAGGCGCGCCGTCGCTGCCGCCATTCCGGCCTCGCGCTGGATTCGCAATGCGATCGAACATGGCTGAGAAATCGAACTCGTGACCCTCTTCGGCGGCGATTTCGATGATTTGCCCGAGGCCGCCGCGCCAGGCCCCATCGCCTCCAGAGCCAGGACGCAGCTCTTTACGCCAGATGACAATGGGACCTGTTTGCTCGGTCGCCTCGATCGGCATCGTATGAACGCCGGAAGGGAAAGCGGTCGCCGAAAGTCCGTCGAGCGAGGGCCGCGCGCCCATGCCGCCCGAATTGAACATCAATACCTCGGCGCGCCGGCCGCTTCCACCGGTGACAGGACGAACCGAGATATGAATATTCCAAAGCGCCGCAGCCCCTTCGGCAAGAATCTGGCCGGGTAGAGCCTTGGCCAGGGCGCCGAGAACTAAGTCGGGGATCATGTGGCCGATAACATGCCGTAAACTAACTGGCGCCGGCCGAACCGCGTTGAGAATATTGACCGGCGACTCGACGGTGAAGAAGGCGAGCGAGGCGGCGTTGTTGGGCACGTCGGGCGCCACCACGCACTTCAACGCATAGGAGGCGTAAGCCTTGGTATAGATGATTGGCACGTTGACGCCCCAGCGGCTGACCGGGGCGCTGCCATCGAAATCCACTTCGACGCGGTCTTCGCCGATCACAATTCGCGCCACGAGCGGAATTGGTTCGTCATAACCATCGGTCGTCAGCGTGTTGCGCCACTCTCCCTTCGGCAACCCGCGAATGCGATCGCGCATCGCGACGCTTGTACGCGCAAAAATAAACGCGCTGAGCGGCTCGAGCGTCGCGAGGCCGACCTCCAGCATCATGGCGACAAGTCGCCGATGCCCGACATCATTGCATGCGGCGAGCGAATAGAAATCGCCGATCACTTGGTTCGGTTCGCGCACGTTCTGGCGGACGATGCGCTGAAGGTCCCGGTTCACGACGCCGCGCTCGGCGAATTTCATGATCGGGATTTGAATTCCCTCTTCGAAGACCGACTTGCCGTCCGCGCCGAAGCCGCGGCCGCCGATATCGACGATATGGGCGGTGCAAGCAAAGAAACCAACCAGCTCGCCGTCGAGGAACGATGGCGACACCATCGTGATGTCGTGGAGATGACCGGTGCCTTTCCAAGGATCGTTGGTTACGTAAGTGTCGCCTTCGTACATTTCCTCACGCGGGATTTCCGCCATGAAGTTCTGCACCGCTTCGGCCATGGTGTTGACGTGGCCCGGCGTGCCGGTGACGGCTTGCGCAAGCATTTGGCCGCTGGGGTTGAACACGCCGGCCGAAAGGTCGCCGGCCTCACGCACCGACGTCGAGAAGGCGGTGCGTAAAAGCGTCATCGCCTGCTCCTCCACGACGGAGATGAGGCGATTCCACATCACCTGCATGCGGATGTCGTCGATCTCGCTCATCGCGCTTTCTCTTTCCGTACCAAGAGAATGGAGCCGTCGCTTTGGATGACGGCGTCGAAGAGAGAGGTCACGACGGTTGACGTCTCCCGCTCGACGATGACCGCAGGGCCACCGATTTGTGCTCCCGGCGCCAGCGACGAACGCTCGACGATGACGCTTTCGAGAGGCGTCCCCCTCGCCGGATCGAACACCGCGCGTTTCATCGTCGTGGTTTTGGGATCGCCTTGGAGATCGAGCGCGTGCGTAACTGACGACGCTCGCTCGTCTTGGACTTTGACCGACCAGGTGACGATCTCAATCTCCAGTCCGTCGAGCCCGTCAATGGCCCGCCCGAAAAAGCGCGCGTAGTTCTCGCGGAAAGCCGCGCGGATTGTGTCCGCATCCGCCGCTGTATAGCGACGGTCCGGCAAGGACACCGGAATCTCCCAGCCCTGCCCCGCATAGCGCATGAACGCTGTGATCTCGCGTTGCAGTTTGCCGACAGCGCCGACGCGAACGAATTCCTCCGCCGTCGTTTTAAGGCCGTCGAGGAGCGCGTTGACCGCGTCCGCTTCGAAGGCGGAAAGACGCGTGAGCTGAGAAGCGACCGCTTCATAGCTGAATGGCGCTTTGAGAAAGCCGATCGCCGATCCGACGCCGGCGCCTTCAGGGATCAAGCAGAGCTCGACGCCGAGTTTCTCGCACAGCCGCGCCGCATGAAGAGGCGCCGCGCCGCCGAAGGCAATCATCACATTGTCCGAAATATCTTTGCCGCTCTCGACAGCGTGGACGCGCGCCGCATTGGCCATATTCTCGTCGACGACTTCGCATACGCCAAAGGCGGCTGATCGAGATGTCAGGCTGAGACGCGCGCCGATGTCGGCCATAATCGCCGCCTCGGCCTTTTCGACGGAAAGCGTGATCGCGCCGCCGGCAAAGTTATGGGCATCGATCTTGGCGAGGACCAGATCCGCGTCCGTAATCGTGGGCCGCGTTCCGCCGCGTTGATAGCAAGCGGGACCCGGTTCGGAGCCGGCGCTTTCGGGGCCGGTCTGGATGCGGCTCATGGCGTCGACGGATGCGATCGAACCACCGCCGGCGCCAATCTCGATCATCTCGATGACGGGGATCGAGATAGGCATTCCTGAGCCCTTGGAGAATCGATAAGTACGTGCGACTTCGAAAGTGCGCGCCGTCCGCGGCTGGAAATCTTCGATCAGGCAGATTTTGGCTGTCGTGCCGCCCATGTCGTAGGAAACGACATGATCGAGTCCAAAGCGCCGCGCAACGTCAGCGGCGAAAATGGCGCCGCCGGCTGGCCCAGATTCGACCAGACGTACGGGGAATTCAACCGCCGTCGCCACGGAGACGAGGCCGCCGCCCGAATGGATCATAAAGACGGGGCAGTTTGCCCCCATGTCTTTAAGACGGATCTGAAGCCGCGTCAGGTAGTCTGCCATCAACGGCCGCACATAAGCATTCGCGCAAACCGTGTTGAAGCGCTCAAACTCGCGCATTTGCGGCGAGACTTCGGCGGAGATCGAAATTGGCGCGGAGATCTTGCGCGCCAGAATCTCTCGGGCGCGCTGTTCGTGAGCCGCATTGACATAGGAATGAATGAATCCGATCGCGATGGATTCGAAGCGCTCAGCCGCGCAACGATCCGCAATCGTCTCCAAGGCCGCCTCATCGAGCGGTTGGAGCTCCCGGCCTTGCGCATTGATCCTGCCCTTCACCGGGAAACGATGCTCGCGCGAAACGAGAGGAGGCGGCAGCTTAAGGTTGAGGTCGTACTGTTCGAATCGACTCTCGGTCCGCATTTCGATGACGTCGCGATAGCCTTCGGTGGTCACAAAGGCGGTGCGAGCGCCGCGTCTCTCGATGAGGGCGTTGGTGGCGAGCGTCGTGCCGTGGATGACGAGATCAAGATCAGAAGCCGCGACGCCCGCCTGCGCCGTCACGATTGCGATCCCGTCGAGGATCGCTTGTTCCGGCGCCGCCTGGGTCGTCAGTATTTTGGTCGAATGGATCCGTCCCCGCACGTCAAGAACGATATCCGTGAAGGTCCCGCCAATGTCGGCGCCCAGGCGAATTTGCTGAAAAGCCTTCATACAGAGTCCTTCGCTTCAGTAGTCGCCGTGGAATTACTTCCGCCGAGCGCTTGGGCGAAAGGCCTTTGTAGAGAGCTATCTCACATATCCGACGCGGAAAAGCGCATTGTCAGGATTTCTGTTCCGCTCGCGGATGATAGGGAGCATAAGGAAATCAATAAAACCAGCGCCTTGACAAGGGCCCACTCACATCAGGCCTTGCGGGACAGCTTGGCGCCAAAAGTCGTTCGATCCTGTTGGGAAAACCATGACCGCATCGCGGCCTCGTCCGAAAACCGTCCCTCCGGAGGCAGCAACCGCGCCTCTCCTTCCAGAATGAGATCATCGGCGGCGAAGGGCCAAGGAGAGAGCACAAATTCAAATGGACGATCCGGCCGTTCACGGAGCTCCATCGTGATCTTATCGCCGTTTCGACTAGGCGCCTCGAGTGAGAGCGGCGCCTTCAACTCACCGCATAAGGCGAGAGACAAAGTATCGACAAAGGCGACGAGCGAACGTTCCCGATCAAGCGCCGCCGTATCTAACCCGAGCGCTTTGGCCCAAGCGGCCTCGATTGGGGCTTGCCTTTCGAGATATTCTTGCGCGGCCGCGGAATCGGCGTCTGAGACGCGATGACGATCCGTATAGCGGCGGTAGATAACGCCGCCGTGCAGGGAAATCAGGAGCGCAACATGGGCGCCCCAGCCGGCGAGTGCGCGTTCGACGCCGCGCGTCCACATCGGCGCATGAGCGGCGGCGCCGATCTCGCGAAAGAGATGCGGTCGACCCGTGTCCGGATTGAAGCTCGGCGCGGTCTCCCAATCAAGCCAGCCGATATCGTGCTGTTCCGCCGCGAGCAGAAGTGGCTCGTTGTGGTTTTCGTCCCATGCGCGCAGCAACTGGCCCGAAAGCCAAGCGTGGGCGATCTGGCTGATCGCGAGAACGCCCGAAGGTTGATTGCGAAAGAGCATCGAATGATCTCGATATGCGCTGAGGGGCCTAAGCGAAGACCGCCATTTTTAGTCCAAGCAGCGACCGACGCAATACGCGTGGGCTAAGGTACGAAACGGCAGTTTACCCCGCCAAATCCGGTAAACTGCACATGGATGAAGCTGTTTTTCTTGACGAACTGCAATCCGGTGTATGTGCCTGTCGTGACGACACTTCCGGCGGGTATGCCGGTCGAGTCACGAAATTTATTGACGAGAGCGATCGCTGGATTGAGCGGATCGCCCGCGGCATGCCCGCCGACGAGCCGGACGATTTCGATGTCGTCGACCGAAAGACGCGCCTCGAGCTTCGCCAAATCGAAGGCCCGCCAATCCTCACGCGCTTGGCCAACTACGAAAGCGCTGTTCGACATGAAATCGGCCGCGCGGTCGATGACGGAGGCGCCGTGATAGTCCTTAAACCGCGAGTCGAGAATCTCGATGGCGGGAAATGCAGTCACGCAGTCGATGATTTCGTCTCTCTCATAAACGCGCTCGCGCGGCGGCGCGGGCCGATCAAATCGGAAGGCAATTTCAGCCTCGACGCCAATCATCGCCAATTCGCCTGAAGGAATGGCGGCGCCGTCCGCAAATACTCGCGATCGAAGGAGAGCGCCAAACAGCAGCTCATATTCATCGGAGAAGGCGACTTTCCAGCCAGCGATATCGTCATTAAGCCGAGCGATCGTCTCGAGCTGGATGGCGTAGGCCTCGCGCGCGTTTTTCGGACGCGATGTCTCGGGAAGTTCGTGAAGCAACGCGCCGGAAGCGCGCACTTCCGCGAAAACTCTGGCCGCCTCTCTCGTCGCTTCGCGTTCCAAAGGATCGCTCTCCTCATAAATCCCGCCGACACGCTTAGATACTTAAGCGCTTCAAGTTGGCGCGCTCGTTGGGCCTATGCTTCCGCGCGCTCGTCTGGCATCGGACATTGGGGTGACGGATAGCGCTTCGCGATCTCGCGCGCAAAGGAAAGCAAAGCTAAATCCGATCCAAAGCCCGCAACGAATTGCGCGCCGATCGGCAGGTTCGAGTGGGATAGTCCAACCGGCAAGCTAATCGCGGGTAAGCCAGCGATATTGACCCAGCCTGTGAAAACCGCGTGGTCGCGGGGACCGGCCGGTTGACCCGCGATTCGATCCGGATAGGGCGTTTCAGCCGGCCATGGCAGAGCGGCGGCGGTCGGCGTCAGGACAAAATCCACGCGAGAAAATAATTCGGCGCAGCGTCTTCGAAACGCCGCGACGCGTTCGAGCGCATCGATATAATCGGCGCCGCTGAACTTTTGCCCATCCTCCGCCATGGCTCGCGCGGCAGCGCCGAGAAGTTTGCCGACTCTTCCGCCATCGCGCTGCGCCAGCCAAGCAACGCCAGAGCGCGAAACGACCTGCCAGATGCGACCGGCGTCCGCCAAATCAAAGAACACGCTTTCCCGAATAATAGTATGACCTTCTTCGGCAAGCATGGCGGCGACGCGTTCGGTCGTCGCGGCGACTTCCGGATCGACAGGGGAGTCGCCGAATTGAGAGATGAAGAGTATGCGCGCAGGGCCTGCAGCACGTGGTTGCGCCGATGCGTAAAGCGAACGGCGGTCGCGCGCGTCAGGACCGGCCATGACCCCGTCGAGAGTCACAGTGTCCTCAACTGAGCGAGTCAAGGCGCCGACCGTTTCGAAATCCGTCAAAATGGCTGGAAAACCGTCAATTCTGGGAAATCGGCCAATCGACGGCTTCCAACCGACAAGGCCGGTGTGACAGGCAGGCCGACGAATGGAACCGCCGCCATCCGTGCCGATCGCGGCTGGAACCAGACCAGCCGCCACGCCGGCGACAGCGCCGCCGGAAGAACCGCCAGGGGTGAGCCGAATATCCCATGGATTGCGCGTGACGCCAAAGAGATCGTTCTTTGTGTACCCTTCCAGCGTCAATTCCGGTACGTTTGTTTTGCCGATAATAACGGCCCCAGCGGCGCGCAATCGGGCAACAGGAAGTTCATCGCGCTCAGGCTTGAAATCAGCAAAGGCGCGGCTACCCCAAGTCGCCGGCATGCCGGCGACCAATATGCTGTCCTTGACTGACAGAGGCACGCCTTCCAGCGCCGAACGCGGGGCGCCGGCCGCCAAGCGCGCGTCGCTTTCCTCGGCGGCTTTCTTGGCGCCGGCCTCGTCGAGAAAGACAAAGCTGTTGAGCTTCGGGTCGATCCGGCGAATTCTTTCAAAGCAATCGTCAAGTAACGCGGCGGCCGTGAGCTCCCGGCCGCGCAACTGTTCCGCCAATTCCGCAATTGTGCGTGTCATAAAGTCCTCAAGGATCGCGTTGCAGCGGCGTCCCAATGGCGGCGGGCAGCTTCGAGGATTGCCCCATCCCCGCGAGCACGGCAAGCGCAATAAGGTACGGCGCCATTTGCACGATATAAGAGCTGACTGGCACGCCGAAGCTTTGCAATCGCAGTTCGAAAGCCTCGGCCGCGCCAAACACAAGACACGCCGCCGCCGCGCCCCACGGCGTCCAGCGTCCCACAATCAATGCCGCAAGCGCCAGATAGCCGCGACCACCAGTCATGCCATCCGTGAATGTGCCGACTTGCTGCAGCGTGAGCACCGCGCCGCCAAGACCCGCGACACACCCGCAGCTCATCACAGCAACCATACGTACCTTAAGAGGATTGGTTCCAGAAGCAAAGACCGCTTCAGGATTTTCGCCGGTCGCCCGAAGCGTCAATCCCGCCTGGGTGCGGCCCAGAAACAGCGTCAGGGCCACACAGCCAAGAGCGGTTAGATAGGTCAACGGCGGTTGGGTGAAAAGCAATGGCCCGAGAATAGGAATATCAGCCAAAAGGGGGATGGGGGCAGCGGCCAAGGGCGTGAGATGGATGCTGGCCGGCTTTGAACCACCCGCAATGACGCGCATCAAGTAGCTCGTCAGGCCAAGCGCGAGAATGTTCACCGCCAGACCCGTCACCATATTGTCGGCGCGAAATCGCACCGCGATCACCGCGACCGTAAGTCCGATTAATCCGCCGCTGAGGATCGCGACAAGCATGCCGACGCCGGCGCTGTCGCTCGCCCAGGCGCCGACCGTGGCGCCAAAGGCGCCGGCGAGCATCATGCCTTCAAGGCCGACCGCGAAGACACCCGCGCGTTCCGACAAGATGCCTCCTAGCGCGGCCAAAGCCAGTGGCGTCGCAATCCTTATCGTAGCAGCGAGGAACTCGATCATTTGCGTCCCGCCGTCGCCGCGAGAACGAAGAGCATCGTCAAGCCTTCGATAACGGTGACGAGCGCCGAAGGAACGCCGATCTGCCGCTGCATAGCCAGCGACCCCGATTCAAGGAGACCAACGAACAAGGCGGCCGGCACAACGGCGAGCGGTTCAATGGCGCCGAGAAGAGCCACGGTCACGGCTTTGAATCCAAAACCAAGCGAAAAACCCTCAATCAAGCGCCGATGTACGCCGAGCACCTCGACGCCGCCGGCCAAGCCGGCAAGAGCTCCCGCTGTCAACATCGCGCCCCAGGTCAGACGCGGCAAAGAAAATCCCGCATAAGCCGCTGCTAATCGAGAGCTGCCGGCGACACGCAGCGCAAAACCGAAAGGCGTACGCCAAAGTACAAAGGAAAGAGCCGCCGCCGCGACGACGGCGATGAGAAAACCGGGATGAGCGTCAAAACCCGGCAATCGCGGCAACCATGCCGCGCGCGGCATAAGCGGGGATTGGAGAAATCCGGCGCCGAACTGACCAAGCGGCCCGGCGAGCAATTGTTGCACAAGCAGAAGCGCGACAAAATTGAGCAGCAATGTCGCCAACACTTCATGCACGCGGCGTCCGAGATGTATCGCCGTAGCGACGCCAGCCCAGGCCGCCCCGGCCAAAGCGCCGCCAAGCAACGCCGCGACAATCGCCACCAACGGCGGGGCATCCGAAAGAGCGAGCGCCACCGACGCGGCGCCCGCGCCGCCGATCGCGATCTGACCCTCTGCGCCAATATTGATGACGCCGGCGCGAAAACAAATCGCAACACCGACGCCCGCGAGCAGGTACGGCGTGCAACGGTTCAACGACGCGCCGATCTGATGCTCGGAGCCGACGGCGCCTTGCGCAATGGCGACAAATGCCAAAAACGGATTGTGACCTGACAGCGCGATGAGCGCAGCGGCGCAAGTCACCGACAGAAGCAGGGCGACCAAGATTCGCATCGCCGGTCCGCGGAACTTGAGGCGAATCCGTCCGCCTTGCAGCATCGTCGAAAAGCGCAACGCCGGCGCCGCCTCGCTCACGCCGCCCTCCCCGCCATCCACAAACCGATTTGCCGCATATCCGCTTCGGCGCGCGGTACGATTCCAGCAAAACCGCCACCCGCCATAACGGCGATACGATCGCTGATCGTCAGTACTTCCTCCAGTTCGGACGATATATAAATGACGGCCGCTCCTTCGTCGCGCAAAGCGATCATCCGATCAAGGACAAAGCGCGTCGCGCCAGGATCGAGCCCCCAGGCCGCTTGATGCGCGATCAGCACCCCTGGGCGGCGATCGAGTTCTCTGGCGACGACAATTTTCTGCTGATTGCCGCCAGACAGACGCGCGACCTTGAAATCCGGGTCCCGCGCGCGAATATCGTAGTCCGCCATCAAGGCTCGCGCCTTTGCAGCGCCTGGGGCGCGCGTCAGGAGTGGCCCTCGACCATAAGGCGAACGCCGGCAGTCTCTGAGCATCAGATTTTCGAAGACGGACATCCCTTTGACGAGCGCGGTATGTCCACGATCAGCCGGCATGTAAGCCAGTCCAAGCTTCATCCGCGCCGCAACCGTCGATCGGGTGATGTCGTGTCCGTCCAGCGTCACGACGCCGCTGCGACTAGGAAGGAGGCCGGTCAAGGCTTCGACCAGTTCGAGTTGTCCGTTGCCGTCCACCCCCGCTACGCCCAGAATTTCGCCGCTTCGTATCTCGAAGCTCAACGAACCGAGCCCCGGCGCGGAAAAATCCCGTACGGCGAGTCGCGCCGCTCCGAGCGGCTTCGTGGAGCCGCCGTCGCGCGGCTTCGAAACGTCGCGGCCGATCATCATCTCGGCCAATTGCCCGCGACTGGCGCCGGCTACTGGCGCCCGGCCTGCGACTCGCCCGGCGCGAAGCACGACGACATTGTCGCAGACGTCGAGGACCTCGGGCAGCTTGTGGCTGATGAACACAATTCCTTTGTTTTCGTCGCGCAGCCGGCGAAGGATCGTCAGCAAATCGCCGACTTCCGCGGGCGCGAGATTCGAGGTCGGTTCGTCGAGAATAAGCAGATCCGCGTCGCGCAAAATCGCCTTGAGAATTTCCACACGCTGGCGACGGCCGAGCGGCAATTTCGCGACTTGCGCATCAGGGTCCAAATCGAGGCCAAAGCGCTGGCTCACCTCGCGCACCCGTGCTGAAATTTCTCCTTTGCGAAGAATTCGCCCCGCCGCCGGCCAACCCAGCATTACGTTCTCAGCCACGGTCATCGCCTCGATGAGCATGAAGTGCTGATGGATCATCGCAATCCCGGCCGCCATCGCTTCCGCCGGCGTGTGATTGACCAGTGGCTGCCCGCGTAAGGCGATGGCGCCGGAGTCCGGAGCCAGCATGCCAAAGAGCACCTTCATGAGCGTGCTCTTGCCGGAGCCATTCTCGCCCAACAGGCCTAAAATTTCGCCGCGCCTTACATCGAGATCGATATTGTCGTTTGCACAGAGGTCGCCGAAACGACGGACGATCCCGCGCATTTCCAGCAACGCATCCCCTTTCGCGTCTCCCTGGCGCGGATCCGCCAATGTCCAACTCCTGAGACGTGCCGCGCGAAGCGACTGATCTATGAACCGGGTGAAGACTATGTCATCTGCGCAAAGCGAGCGAGAGCGCCATTAGAGATGATGCGGTCTCGCTCGCCCCGAGCAATAGACCTTAGGTCCCGCCTCGCGCGTCGTTGCGCGTCGGCTCTACTTTCAAGGCGCCCGTTTTGAACTGGACAGCCATGTCCTCGACTTCTTTGACGACAGCGGCAGGGACAACGGGATTGAACGCCTTGCCTTCGGCATATTGCAGAGACGCGCCGGTGACGGGAGCAGTGTCATAGCCGTACTGGACGAAGTTGCCGAACAGCTTGCCTGTCTTCACTTCATCGGCGGTCTTGCCGAACATGCCTGGCCAGTCCTCGATAATGTTGGTGAGAACGAGCTCCGGCGACATCTTGGTCTGGTCCAATCCCCGTCCGGTGACATAGACATGTTTTTCTCTCGCTGCTTCCACCAATCCGGCTTCGGCCGCGTTTAATTTCCCTGTGATCACGTCGGCGCCTTGCGCGATCAACGACAGCGCCGCCTCTTTGGCCGCAGCGGCGTCCTCCATATCCTTGACGTAAAGAACCGTCACTTTGGCGCCGGCTTTGGTCGCGCAGATACGAAAGCCTCCGGCTTGCGCCGTAATGTTTGGAACCCCTTCGAGACCGTACACGCCAGCGACCATTTTCGTCTTGCTCATACGCGCGGCGAGAAGGCCGAGTTGACATCCGAACTGCGCATTGTTCCAGTCAATCGACATCACGTTCGGCGCCATGCCTTCATTGCCGCTCACCGCGATGAATTGCGTCTTGGGAAAATCGGGCGCGACTTGCTGCATCGCTGAGACAAAACGCCCTGAATGTCCCATCACAATATTGTAGCCCTGATTGGCGTAGCCGCGCAGCGCTTCGGCTTCATCAGCGTCCGCGACATTTTCTGAATAGGCGGTGGCAAAACCATGAGGCTTGAGGCTTTGGAGGATGGAGTAACCCAAAGCATTCCAACTTTGATCGTTGATACTGCCGGGGAGCAGAATAGCCGCTTTTTCCTCCGCGGCGGCGGAAAGCGTCGTCAATGACGCCGTCGCAAGGAGCGAGGCTGCTATCAAACCGCGCCATTGGTAGATTGACTTCTTCGCCGTCATCGAACCCTCCTTTTTGGACGACTGCTTTGTCAGGTCCATTGGCCTACGTAGCGGACAAACCCAACGCTTTTAGCTACGCAAGTTCGGCGCCACCGAAGCGCTCAGCGCGCGCTAAATTCGTACGATCGCGGCGATTGGCGCCTCCCCCGGCGCGCATTGATGTTCCGTGCCGCCAGAGACGAAGATTGCAGAGTCTCCTGTAACGGAGGCGATCACAGCGCCCAGAGCAGCGCGCGCGTGTCTTTCATAGTTGATGTCTGCGTCCGAGAGCATTGTCGTGCGCCGGCCGCGCAACACGCCCCCGAGGGGCGCTTCCGCCTTCGCAAAAAGAGCGACGATTTTGGACGGATCTGGACTTGCGGACGGATCGTCAAAAGCATTACGCGCGGCGGCACGCACGGCTTCGCTATCAACAACGTCTTTCAAGATGGAATGACCGATGCGGAGATCGCCGCTCGCTTTCTCGGAATTGCCGAATAAGAGAATCTCGCAATTTTTAAGTTCGCCGCCGGCGGATGTATTTGCGACCGAGGAGAATAGATTCATGTCCTGCGCAATTTTCGCGTCGCTCAAGCCCGATTCTTCGATTTCGCCGAGCGCCAGCGCAACGCCGAGCGCGGTCGCGCCGCGTGCGTAAGGTTTAGAGCCATTGGGATCCCGCGTAACGAGCTTCGCGCCACGTTTGTCTGCATCGGCGACCATGGCCGGCGTTAGCAACGGGCCTTTCACTTGTACATAATGCACGTCAGCGGCGGCAGTTATGCCCGCCTCTGCTTGCGCACGGCGAACCGCGGCGGCGACTTCGCGCACTTCGACGAGCGTACCTACCTCTTCCGGCGCAAAGTCCCTTGTCAGACCGATTCCTAGGGCTAGTCGTTTGCCGCTCGCCGGCGCGCCGCCTTCGCTGCGCGTAAAGACGGTAGCGTGAGGACTTAGAACGCCCTCGGTTCCGCCCGACCAAACGAAAGCGATACGCCGCGTGACTTCATCGGCCGAAATATTCAGGCGCCGCCCGATAGCCAAAGAGAGCGAAAGCGTCGCGAAGCCGCGCGTAAAATCATTTGCGCCGCCATTTCCTTCTGTCTTGCCGATAGACGCTACGATCTCTCGAGGATCAATTGCGCCCGAGTCGATGAGCTTCTCCAGGCTGGAAACGTCGCTTGGGCTGTTCATCAGAATTTTGTGAGCGGAAATTCGCATTTTTCTCTCGTCTTCAAATACTTGTCGCTGCGTTTGAGGGATGCGCCGCCTCCCTAGCGCGAGGCGACTCTAAGATTTGACGCCGATTCCGGCTGACCGCCGCTGAGTTCCGCCATCGCCGCAGTCACCCCGCCGGAGCGATGTGGCACGCCCGCCACCGACAGCCCCATCTCGACCCCCGCCAGGGCGCCGAGCAAAACGAGATCATTGCACTCGCCCAAATGGCCGATTCGGAAAACTTTGCCCGCGACTTTGGTCAGGCCGGCGCCGAGCGACATATTGTACTTGTCGAGGACGACCTTACGAAACTGATCGGCGTCATACCCTGACGGCATCACCACGGCGGTGAGGACGGGCGAGTATTCCGACGGGTTCTGGCAGAGTATTTCGAGACCCCAGGCTCGCACCGCGGCGCGCGTGGCGGCGGCAAGACGCTGGTGACGGGTGAAGACGTTATCGAGCCCCTCTTCAAGCAAAATGGAAACCGCCTCGCGAAGTCCGAAGAGGAGATTGGTCGCCGGCGTGTAGGGAAAGAAGCCGCTTTCGTTCGGCTTCAACATCTCGCTCCAGTCCCAATAGGAGCGCGGCATACGGTTGGTCTTTGAGGCGGCAATAGCTTTTTCGGAAATCGCTGTGAAGCCGAGCCCGGGCGGCAGCATCAGCCCTTTTTGTGAGCAACTCACCGTGACGTCGACCTCCCATTCGTCATGACGAAAGTCGATCGAACCTAGCGAGGAGATCGTATCCACCATCAGCAGCGCGGGGTGACCTACTCTATTCATCGCCTTGCGTATTTCGGCGATCCGGCTGGCGACGCCGGTGGAAGTTTCGTTGTGGACGACCATGACGGCTTTGATGGCGCGCTCGCGGTCCTCCGACAATTTCGATTCGATTAAATTCGGATCGGCGCCGTGACGCCAATCGCCCGGCGCAAAATCAATGTCGAGACCCCAGCGCTCGGCCATCCGGCGCCACAGCGAGGCGAAATGGCCGGTCTCGATCATCAAGACTTTGTCGCCCGGAGACAGCGTATTGACGATCGCCGCCTCCCATGCGCCCGTTCCGGAAGATGGGTAGATGACGACCGGACCAGACGTTTTGAAGATTGTTCGGCAGCCCGCGAGAACCTCGTGGCCGAGCTTCTTGAACTCGGGTCCCCGGTGATCAATCACCTGCCTGCTGATCGCCCGAAGGACGCGTTCGGGCACCGGACTCGGCCCCGGAATTTGCAAAAAGTGTCGGCCCTGACCTTCGCTCATGACGGCTCTCAGGATTAGGCGACCATTAATGCATGCATTAAATCGCGGCTCAAGAAAAATTTTGCATTCATTTTTTTTGGTCGACCGACTCAAATGAAGGCGCTATCTGTGCGAAATGCTCAAATCGGTAGCGAACAGAGCCGAAGAAATGGTCGATGGAGCGCCAGAAGCCGGCGGCGCTGAGCCCAACGTCTCTTTGCATGGCGAGGTTCTCTCGCGGCTGCGCGACTATATTGTCGAGGGGAATCTGGCGGAGGGCGAACGCGTTCCTGAGCGCGAGCTCTGCGGCATGTTTGGCATTTCACGGACGCCGCTGCGGGAGGCCCTCAAGGTTTTGGCCTCGGAAGGTTTGCTGGACCTCTTGCCGAATCGCGGCGCGCGCGTTCGCGCTTTGACCAAGCGCGACCTGACCGAGCTCTTCGATGTCATGGGAGGATTGGAGGCGCTCGCGGGCCGCCTGGCTTGTGAAAACGTCACCGATGACGAGGTCGCCGAAATCGAGAAATTGCATTATGAAATGTATGGTTGTTACTTACGTCGGGATCTGCACGGATATTTTCAGTTCAATCAATTGATCCATCAGAAGGTTGTCGCAGCGGGACGTAATGCGATCCTTGCGGCGACTTATGCAAGTTTCGCCGGTAGATTGAGGCGCGTACGTTTCTCGGCGAATATGGCTCGCGACCGGGATCGCTGGAGCGAAGCAATGCGAGAGCACGAATCGATTCTCGACGCGCTGCGGCGAAGAGCGGGTCAAGAGTTGAGCGACATCCTTTTCGTTCACTTGCGCAACAAGCGAAGCGCGCTGCTCGAAGGCGGCGAGGCCGGTCAAGAACCCATAAGCGGCGGCGAGACCGCCTAGCTCATTTGCAGCTCGTCTTTTTATCCCCGAAATAGACCACCCCGCTGCTTCGTGTCACCGCGTAATCTATCGATGTCGCGTGCTTCGGGTATTTCACGAACAGGTGGCCCTCGTGTGCGACCTGGAAGCCGAATCCCGTAGATCCATTCCGCATCTTGATCCTGAAATTATAGGGAGCCTTGAACACATGACCCGGCTCCGGCCGGGGAGAAACCAATTCATCGCCCACCCAATGATCATCGGCCAGGCAGGCTTCGATTTGCGCCCTGCTCAACGGGGTACCCGACTGACCCAAGGTCGAAAGCGTCATGGCGTCGCATCCCGAGAGGACGAGAGCGGCGGCGAAGGCGCACAGTTTACGTGTCGACATAGTCTCTCCCGTAAGCTGGCGAGCGTTTTGTCCCAGCGCTTACCACGCTGCGATTCTCGCTCTGAGACTATGACATTCTTCATCGCCGCCGTCACCGCGTATGCGAACTTTCCGTGACCCGTCGTTAACTGCGTGAAGGCGAGGGCCGGTGCAGCAGTTCCTCCATTCTGACCGGAAAGGAGCGAATGCGCGTTCCGGTAGCGTGCCAGACGGCATTCACGACCGCGCCGGCCGTACCGGTGACGCCGATTTCTCCGACTCCTTTGACCCCTAGCGCATTCACGTAAGGATCGTCCTCGTGAATGAGCAGCGCTTCGAGCGACGGCGTGTCGGCATTGACGGGCATGTGGTACTCGGCAAGATCGGCGTTCATGACGCGCCCGGAACGCGGATCGATGTGCGCGGTCTCGTGCAGCGCGAATGAGACGCCCCAGATCATGCCGCCGTAATATTGGCTGCGGACGAGTCGCGGATTGATGACGCGCCCGGCTGCAAACGCCCCAACCAGGCGCGTCACGCGGATCTGGCCAAGGTCAGGGTCGACCTTTACTTCGGCGAAAACTGCGCCGTGGGCATGCATGGCGTAGGTCGATTGCGCGGTGGGATCCGACGCGCCGGTTCCCCGACCTTCAATCTCTTTGACGCCTGCGCGGACAAGAATATCGGCGTAGCTTTCATTCCGATTTTCATCATCACGCCGATGCAACCGCCCATCGCGCGCAATGACGCCGGCATTGCCAGCGCCGTAGAGCGGCGAGCGTTGGTCGCCGGTCGCCAATTCCGCGAGCTTCGAGATCGCTTCGGCGCCGGCGTTGTGAATCGCCATCCCAGCGGTCGCCGTATGGCCGGAACCCCCAGCGATCCCGGCGTCCGGAAGATCGGAGCTCCCCGCTTTGAACTCGACGTCGTCAAGTGACAGCGCGAGGCTATCGGCGGCGATTTGCGCGAAAGCCGTCCAAGCGCCCTGCCCCATGTCATGAGCGCCCGTCTCGACCAATCCAGTTCCATCGTTTCGTACGACCGCACGCGCCTCAGCACGGAACATCAACGCCGGAAAAGTCGCTGTTCCTACGCCCCAGCCGACCAGAAAGCCGGCGTCGTCGCGCATCTGGCGCGCCGCTAGCGGCCGACGCGCCCAGCCGAAACTCGCGGCGCCCTGCCGATAACACTCGCGCAAGGCTTTCGAAGAAAACGGCTTACCCGAGATCGGTTCCACATCGGCGTAGTTCCTGAGACGGAACGCCAAAGGGTCCATACCACAGGCTTCGGCCGCCTCGTCGATTGCGCTCTCGAGAGCGATCGAACCTGTGGCTTCGCCGGGCGCGCGCATGAACAAAGGCGTGCCGATATCGACACGCGCCGCTTCATGCGAAGTGACGATGGCTGGACTCGCATAGAGCGTATGCGAAATATCGGCGGCGGGTTCGAAGAAATCATCGAAAGTGCTCGACACGGTCTTCGCGTAATGATCGATGGCCGTCAGCCGCCCTTCGCCGTCGACGCCAATGCGCAGACGCTGACGTGTCGGCGGACGATGACCGACAGGTCCGTACATTTGCTCGCGCCGCAAGACGAGCTTGACCGGGCGGCCAACCAGCCGCGCGGCGAGGATGCCCAGAATCTGCGGCCCAGAAATCAAACCTTTGGAACCGAAGCCACCGCCGAGGAACGGGCTGCGAATATGGATATTACCCGGCGCGATTCCGAAGAGGCCCGCGATGCGGCCTTGCGCCATCGCCAGGCCCTGACTGGGCGTGTCGATGGAAAGCTTATCGCCATCCCACGCGGCGACAATCGCATGAGGCTCCATGGCGTTGTGGTACTGAGAGGGGGTCTCATAAGTCGCCTCAATCCGCTTCGCAGCGGCCCTGAGACCAGCCTCGACATCGCCCTTCTGCATCTTGGCGGGATGACCGACGCCGACGACAGGCGGGACAAAGCTCTCGGCGCCATCGAGGCCCACACGAGCAGGCAGCGCTTTATATTGCGGCGCAAGCAAAGCCGCTCCTTCCGTCGCGGCCTCCAATGTCTCGGCGATCACGACAGCAATCGGCTGATTGGCGTAACGCACCTTATCGTTTTGAAGCAGATCCATTCGGAACATGAAAGGATTGGTCTTCGCGTCCGGGTCTTCTGCGAGCGGTGGTCGATTGGCGGGCGTCATCACTTCGATAACGCCTTTTTGACTCTTCGCCGCCTGGACGTTCAGCGACGCGACACGGCCTCGCGAAATAGCGCTGACCGCCAGGACAGCGTACAACATGCCGGTTGGATGATTGTCAGCCGCATAACGCGCTTTGCCAGTGACTTTAAGAAGGCCGTCGCGGCGGGTCAGCGGCTGGCCGATACTCGAGCCATGCCGGACATGAGGCGAAGACTGGGACAGGCTGAGCTCACGCTTCATGGCGCGCTCCAATATTTGACGAGAAGGGCGACGCAGGAAGAGCGGGAAGATGTTCAGGCGTCCCCGCCGAGGCCAGCGTCAAGGCGCGCACGACGATTCGCTGCGCCAGTTCGATCTTGAATGCATTGTCGCCGGAAGGCTTGGCGTTGGCGAGCGCAGCTTCCGCGGCGCGGCGATAATTAGCTTCGCTGGGCTGAGCGCCGGCCAAAGTCTCTTCAGCGGCGCGGGCGCGCCATGGCTTGGCTGCGACGCCGCCGAGCGCCAGTCGCGCTTGCCTGATTACACCATCCTCAAGCTGAAGGGCGGCGGCTGCGGAGACAACGGCAAAGGCATAAGATGTACGTTCTCGTACTTTAAGATAGCGTTCGTGCTTGAAAAACGCAGCGCTCGCGCCGGGAACGCGCAGCGCGACGATCATTTCGCCCGGTGCGAGCGCGGTCTCCTGCTCGGGCGCGTCGCCCGGCAGGCGATAAAAGTCTTCCAAAGGAATTTCGCGCTTTCCTTTATCGCCTTCGATCTCGACGGTGGCGTCAAAGGCGACGAGAGGCACGCAGAAATCGGACGGATGCGTTGCGATGCAGGACTCGCTCCATCCGAGTATGGCATGCAAACGATTTTCGCCGTGGCGAGCGTCGCAGCCTGAGCCCGACTCCCGCTTGTTGCAAGCGCTCGCGACATCATAAAAGTACGAGCAGCGCGTGCGTTGCAACAGATTTCCGCCGACCGTCGCCATGTTACGAAGCTGTCCGGACGCTCCGGAGAGAAGCGCCTCGGCAACCGCCGGATAAGCCTGGAGAAGGTCAGAATGACGCGCGAGATCGGCGTTTCGCACCAAGGCGCCGATGTGCAAACCGCCATCGGGTAAGCGTTCGATGCGGTCAAGACCGGGAATATGCGTGATATCGATCAGCCGGTCTGGGCGGGCCGCGCCGCCTTTCATTAAATCGAGAAGATTTGTGCCGGCCGCAAGATATGCCGCGCCAGGAGCGACCGAGGCGGCGACGGCGGCGGAAACGGATTTGGCTCGGATGTATTCGAAGGTCTTCACGCGGCGTCCCTCTGATTTTTCTCAACAAGAATTTTCTGCGCTTCAAGCACCGCTTCCGTGATTCCGGCATAGGCGCCGCATCGGCAGAGATTGCCGCTCATGCCCTCGCGAATGCGTTCTGGATCATCTCCTGCCTGCCCCTCCTGAATGAGGCCGATCGCGCTCATGATCTGGCCCGGCGTGCAGAATCCGCATTGGAAACCGTCGTGCGCGATGAAGGCGGCTTGTACGGGATGGAGGCTGTCGCGTTGGGCGACTCCCTCGATCGTAAGCAACTCGGCGCCGTCGTAGCTCAGCGCCAAAGCCAGGCAGGAATTAATCCGCTTTCCATCGGCCAGGATCGTGCAGGCGCCGCATTGACCGCGATCGCAGCCCTTTTTAGCTCCAGTTAAATCGAGACGTTCGCGCAACAAATCGAGCAGCGTGACGCGGGGGTCGTCGAGTTCGATATTCCGCTTTTCGCCGTTCACAGTTAGGGTGATGGAGAAAGGCATAAATGGCCTCCAAATGATGCGTTCTCGAAGGAGATCTCGGCATTGGGGCGTCACGACGCCAAATCGGCGAGCCTTTTGCGAATAGCCGCCCATTGATTAAATATACGGAGGCATCCTCCGCTTTGCAAGTCGGAAAATATGCGGGTCGACACTATGGAAGCTAGTTCGCTAAAGGCTGAGCGCAAGCCCCGTTCGGACTCGATCCGAAATCGTGAGAGACTCCTGAAGGCCGCGACCGTCCTATTCAGAGAGGGCGGCCCAAACGCCAGCCTCGAAGCGGTCGCCAAACGCGCCAACGTCGGAATTGGAACCCTCTATCGGCACTTTCCGACGCGCGAGGCTTTGTTCGAAGCCGTCTATAGGCGCGAGGTTGAGCAACTTGGCGACCTTGCGGAGCAATTGAAAAAGGAAGCCGATCCAGTTGACGCATTGCGTCAGTGGATGCACGCCAACGTACAATTGGTCGCTACCAAAAAAGGCATGTTGGCGGCGCTCGAGATCGCCGTGCACGGTTCGTCGGAACTTTATGCCTATTCTTTTGACAAATTGACAAAAGCTGTCGGCGCGCTGCTCGATCGCGCCATCGCCGCCGGCGAGATAAGGGACGACATTAGCGCCGAGGATTTTCTACGCGCTCTGATCGGCATGTGTTACTCCTATGATCGTCCTGGCTGGCAATCCGCCGTATTTCGTCTCATCGATGTCTTTGTGAATGGCTTGCGGGTGAAAACCGCCGCTCGTTCGTGAGATGTGGACTGGACCGAACCGCGTCGGCGGCATTCTCTCGATACTACGCGAGAAAAACGCGCCACTCGCGTTATCCGCCTGGCAATGATCATGGGCCTTCAACGCCGAGGCATAATCGGCTACGAAGCCGACCTCATGTCGAAATTCGCTAGTCTTCAAGATTTCGTCGACCAGCACCAAAGCCTTTTCGTCCTCACCGGCGCCGGCTGCAGCACGAATTCGGGCATTCCTGACTATCGCGACGCCGCCGGCAACTGGAAGCGCACGCCACCGATGGCCTTTCAGGCTTTCATGAGCGAAGCAGCTTCTCGCCAGCGCTATTGGGCGCGCAGTCTCGTCGGCTGGCGCCGCTTTCGTCAGGCGCGACCGAATAACGCACATCGCGCTTTGGCCCGGCTCGAGGCGATGGGCAAGAGCAAAATTCTTCTGACTCAGAATGTGGACCGGCTGCATCAAGCCGCCGGTAGCGCCGGCGTCATCGATCTGCATGGACGTCTCGATCTGGTCCGCTGCATGGGTTGCGAACAAAGGACGCCACGCGAGGAAATGCAGCATGAGTTGGGCCGGCTCAATCCGGATTGGCTTGCCCTTGACGCCATCGATGCGCCCGACGGGGATGCGGATCTGGACGGCTTAGATTTTGCGTCTTTCGCGGTGCCGCCATGTCAATTCTGCGGCGGCGTGCTGAAGCCGGATGTCGTGTTCTTTGGCGAGAATGTTCCCCGCGAGAGAGTCGATGCGGCGGCGAGACATTTAGCGCAGTCCGACGCCATGCTGATCGTCGGCTCCTCGCTAATGGTCTATTCAGGCTATCGCTTTGTCGATATGGCGGTTTCCGCCAACCTGCCCATGGCGGCGGTCAATCTCGGCCGCACGCGCGCCGACGATCTGCTCACGCTGAAGGTCGAGCAGTCCTGCGAGACGGCGCTGACGTTTCTGCTGTGAGTCTCGGCTTGCCTCCGAAGCGCAAACACAAGCTCGCCGTTGTTGAGACTTAAATCCGAATCTCGGAAAAGGATTCGCAAGATTCCTTTGGCGAAGATTGGATAAACAAATTGGCGGCCCCCGCTCGAAAATCTAAAGGGAATAGTTCTCGAAACCAGCGCGGCTCCAGGAGCAGGCAGAGCGGCGAGCGAAGCGCTAGGACCTTCGCATGGGCGCTCGCCGCGGTCTTGGTGATTGCTGGCGGCGCTTATTGGCTCGGCGGTTCGCGATGGATGAGCGCCAATCGGACCACCCAAGCCACGGCGCCTAAGCCTTCCGCCTCCGACGGCGGCCAAGCCCATCAAGCGGCGCAGCAATTGCGCGCCGATACGCCTGCTGAAGTCTCCAAACCCGTCAAGCCTGCTCGAAAAGAATTGGCTGCGGCCGCGCCGCCGAATATCGCCATCGATCACTGGTTCATGGAGGCCTATTTGCGATGCTGGTCTCCTCCGGGGAAACTTCCGCCCGACGGAGACTATGCGGCAAAGGTCCGCGTCGTCCACGACGCCAATGGCGGCCTCGCCGGCGCGCCTGTCTTGGTCAATCCGCCGAGCGATCCCGAATGGCGGCCTTACGCTGACAGCGCGGTGCAAGCGGTAAAAAAATGCAATCCGCTCCACGTGCCGTCCGACTTTCTTCCACGCTTCGAAGAGTGGAAAAAGGTCACGCTCTATTTTGCGCCGGATAGCGCGCGCGAGTGAGTTTCACCCAAGCTGCGCTTGCAGCGCGAAGCGCCGGTACATGCGCCGCTGCATCTGGTCGAGCACAACCGCAGCGATGATGACAAGCCCTTTGATCACCATCTGCCAGAAGGAGCTGACGCCGAGCATCACAAGCCCATCGCCGAGGACGCCGATGACGAAAGCGCCGACAAGCGTGCCGGCGATCGTGCCACGGCCGCCCGACAGCGACGTCCCGCCAAGCACGGCCGCGGCAATGGCGTTGAGTTCGAATGTCTCGCCAGACGCCGGATGGGCGGCGACAAGCTCCGAGGCGATGACGAGCCCAGCAAAGGCGGCGCAGAAGCCGGAAATCATATAGGCCGACACTTTGATGAGATTGACGCGAACGCCGGAGAGCGCGGCGGCGCGCTCATTGCCGCCTACGGCATAAACATGCCGTCCGAAAGGCGTCTTGGCGGCGACGTAAGCAGAGACAAGCGCGAAAACGGCCAGGGCGACGATTGAAACAGGAACGCCAAGGATTGTCCCCGAGCCAAGGAAGGGAAAGCCGGTATTGTCGAAGCGCGGATCGCCGACCAGATTTGAAAATGTCGAGCCGTCAGAGATGAGCAATGCAGCGCCGCGCGCGACATAGAGCGTACCCAGCGTCGCGATGAAGGGCGCAACATTCAGTCGCGTGATCAGCAAGCCGTTGACCAAACCGATCGCGGCGCCGAGCGCCAATGTGATCAAGATCGTCTCGATAACGTTGGGAAAGATGGTGACCTCGAACGGCGCGACTGGAATGCCGTGGGTCAGCAGTCCCCCGGCGATCATGCCGGAGACGCCGACGATCGATCCGACCGATAGATCAATGCCCGCGGTCAGAATAACAAAGGTCATGCCGATCGCCAGTATGGCGTTGACCGCGACATGTTTGGCTACAATGACGAGAGTCGGCACATCGAGAAAATTCGGCGTGGTGACGCCGAAAAAGACGAAGACGACGATCAGCGCGATGAAGGTCCGAAAGCTCATCAGCAGCAGCGCCAGCGGGCGCTTCTGCTTGGCGGGTTCGGCTTTGGCCGTGGACAATGTTTCGCTCGTCATGACGCCCGTCTTTCAACCGCTTCGTGCGCCGCCAGCGCCGCCGTCGAGGCTTCTATCAGGGCGCTCTCCGTCGCCTCTTCGCGTGAAAATTCTCCGGTCGCCTGGCCGCGCGACATGACAACGATGCGGTCAGCGTAGCCGAGCGCTTCTTTCAGATCGGAGGTCGAAAAGACGATTCCGAGTCCGTCGTCGGCGAGGCCTCGCATGACGCGAAAAATCTCGGCTTTGGCGCCGACATCGACGCCGCGGGTCGGCTCGTCGAGAAGAATGACGGAAGGACCAGTCATCAATCCTTTGCCGATGACGACCTTTTGCTGATTGCCGCCGCTCAACGCGGTCACTTCGATCTCAGGCGATGAGACCTTGATCGTCATGCGCTTGATCATGTCCCGCGCTTGTTTTTGTTCGCGGCTCCCTATCAAGGTGAAGAAGCGCGTGAATTGACTTAGGCTGGCGAGGGTCAGATTGGAGCGAACAGAAAGCGTCTGGACCAAGCCGTCGCGCTGCCTGTCTTCCGGCACAAGCACAAGCCCATGATGGATGCGCGCCGCGACGGACTGACCCGCCAGGCTCTTGCCGGCGAGGACGACATCGCCGACCGCTTGAGATTGCAAGCCCATGAGACACTCGAATAGTTCGGAACGTCCAGCGCCGAGCAACCCATAGAGGCAGACGATCTCGCCGCCTTCGATGGATAGATTGACATGGTCGACGAGAAAGCCGCCAGCCGCGCGCGGCAGCGTCAGATTGCGGACGGCTAAAACTTCCTTCCCGGAACGGTTCGCACGACCCTGCAGCGCAAGGCCAGTCGGACCGACCATTTTCTCGATCATCCAGTCAATCGAAATGTCCTTGACCAGCGCGGCCGCTTGCCTGCGGCCGTCGCGCAAAACGGTAATGAAATCACCGATGCGCATGATCTCTTCGAGCCGATGCGAGATATAAATAATCGCGACGCCATGCGCTTTCAAATCGCGGATGACACGAAAAAGGATCTCGACTTCGGATGCGCTGAGCGCGGAGGTCGGTTCGTCCATGATGAGTACGTCGACATCGGCCGCGAGCGCTTTGGCGATCTCGACGATCTGCTGTTGACCGATGCGCAGATCGTCGACGAGTTGATTGGGATCGATTGGATGTTCGAGCCGCGCCAGCAGCGCCCGCGCTCTTTCGACTTGCCGGCCACGATCAATGTCGAAGCCAAAGCGCGTCGGCGGATCGACAAGGCTCAAATTCTCAGCGACGCTCAGGTTGGGGCAAAGGTTGAGCTCTTGGTAGATAATGCCGATGCCATGCGCCGCAGCCTCGCGGACAGACTGAAAGGCGACCGCTTGTCCGCGCAAAACGAGGCGGCCGGCGCTCGGCGCTACGGCGCCCGCCAGTATTTTCATCAGCGTCGATTTCCCGGCGCCGTTTTCGCCGACCAGCACATTCACGGCGCCGCGCCGAACCTCGAAATCAACCTCTTGCAGCGCGACCGTGCCCGGAAAGACCTTGCTCACTCGCTCGGCCTTAAGGATGACCTCGTCGCTCTCGGGGCTCACGGTCACGGCTTCGCCTCTGGCTCTATGGCGACTGGCGTTGCGGTTATCGTATCGGCGCCTGGCGTAAGCGTCGCGGCGGCGTAAAACGAAAATGATTTTCCGACAGCGTCCTTAGCGTCAAACGCCTTGTGGATGGCGCCGGAAACGCGGTCATTGAGCGCACGGGAGACCTGCGCATATTGAATCTGATTGACGAAATCGCCGAAGTGGATCGACGGCAGCGCGTCTCTCAGCGCCGTTCCGAAGATCACCGGGCCGATCTGCAAATCGACCTTTTTGGGACCGCTTTTTGTCGTCACTTCCAGACTCATGATTCCGTGACGTGACGCAGTGTCGACGGCGGCGACTTTCCCGACGCCTTTGATTTCGTACGTCCAGGGATTGCCGTCGCCCGCGCGCTGACCATAGGTCTTGCCGGCCTTGTCAGGATCTTCGGCGATTGCGGGAAGCAGTGTATCGAGATCTACCGCCCTGCTCTTGAAATCGGCGAGGGCCTTCTCGCTCCAATGTTGATCGACATAGGCGGATGCGTCGAACGCGTCTTGTCCGCTCGATTTTGCGGCCGCCAAGTCCTTATTGCCGACGATTTTGCAACCGCTAAGCACGACGGCCAAAAAGAGCGCTAGGAAAAGTTTTTGATTGGAGAAGATCATGCCCATTTCATCTTCAAACGTCCGCTCCGCCGGTAGGGGAGGTCTACCGGCGGAGCCTGCTTGAGGCGCGGCTTGATGCTTCGCGATCCGCCGCAGCTCGCTCTCAAGAAATCAGCGGCCAATCACTTGGCGAGCGTGAAGTTATTGAGTTTGTCGGCGTTATCCTTGACGATCAACACGCAGTCGATTGATTGCTTTTCGGGCTTACCCGTCGACTTTTTGTCGAGATAAGTATCAGCTTCGACGACGGCGAGTTGGGCGATTTCGAAGGCCGGCTGAAGAACCGTTGCGGCGATCTTGCCCGCCTTGATCTGGTCGCGAACGTCGTTGGAGCCGTCGAATCCGACGACAACGACATCATCCCTATGCGCCGCCTGAAGCGCCGCCGAGGCGCCCATCGCCATCGTATCATTGCCGGAGATCACGCCCTTGATCTCGGGATGAGCCTGCAACATCGACTCCATTTTCGAATAGGCTTCCGTTTGGCTCCAATTGGCGCTTTGTTTGGCGACGAGTTTCAGATCGGAGAATTGATCGAGAATGTCGTGATAGCCTTTGGAGCGAATGCCGGCGTTGGTATCGGATTCCTTTCCAACGAGCTCGGCGTACGGCCCTTTCTCGCCCATCTTCTTGGCGAATTCCTGCGCGCCCAGCGTTGCGCCTTGATAATTATTCGAAACGATCTGAGCGACGGCGACGCCAGTCTTGTTGATCTCGCGGTCGATCAACAAGCTCGGAATGCCAGCCTTCTTGGCCTTGTCAACGGCTTCGATCGACGCATCGGCGCCGGCGTTGTCAAGGATGATCGCTGCCGCTTTGCGCGCGATCGCCGTATCAATCAGTTGATTCTGCTTATTGGCGTCGTCGTCATGGACGAGCACCAGTGTATCATAGCCGAGCTCCTTAGCCTTGGCTGCAGCGCCATCCGCTTCCGTCGCGAAGAACGGATTGTCATGCGAAGGCGTAATGATCGCGATCAATTTGCCGTTGCCTGCCGCCATGGCGCTGACGCTGGTCAATGTGACGAGGCCGAACGCGGCCGCTCCAAGGGTCTTCAATAGTGACATAACGCTTCCTCCGTTTAATCTTCCAACCCCGCGCCGGTGGCGGCGCCTCTCCAACCCCTCAGAGAGGGGAAGCCTTCATGTCTTTGCCGCCGCCTGATGATTTGGGCTGAGGCCATCCGACCCGCCTGCGACAGCTTGACTAATAGCGGCCCGCCAGCCAGCGAGAAGACGACGGCGGCTCTCTCCAACGCCGCTCGGCGAAAATACGTCGGCCTCGGCATCGAAACGCGAGCGCCCCTCTGCATTCGTCCAAAGACCGGCGCCGACGCCCGCCATGACGCCAACGCCGATCGCGCTCAACTCGGCGACGCCGCTGCGTCGTACCGGTCGTTGCAATACATCGGCCTGGATCTGCATCAGGAAGTCGTTTCGCGCGGCGCCGCCGTCTGCGAACAGTCTTTCGAGAGGCGCCGAGAGATCAGCTTCCATCGCGCTAAAGACATCCGATATTTGTAAGGCGATCGCTTCAAATGTCGCCCGGGCGACATGAGCGGGCTTGGTCGAGAGCGACATCCCGGCGATGATCCCGCGAGCCTCGTCCCGCCAATGCGGCGCGCCGAGGCCGACAAGCGCCGGTACGAAATAGACGCCGTCGCTGTCTGAGACGCTTTGCGCTAAAAGGGTCAGAGCCGTCTCGTCTTTCAGTCCAAGCAGCGTGGCCGCGAAGGACGCGGCATGGCCCGAGACGGAAATATTTCCCTCGAGCGCATAAGTGATCTTCCCTTCAGCGCCCCACGCGATGGTTGTCGACAAACCGTTGTGCGAAAGCAGGACCCGCTCGACCAGGGTCATGAGCGAAGAGCCCGTGCCATAGGTCGCCTTGACCGCCCCGGGCGTTCGTATTCCATGGCCAAAAAGCGCGGCGTGAGAATCGCCCATCACCGCGAGGATCGGTACATCTGCGGGAATGGCGCTGTTTTGCGCGGTATGACCAAAAAGACTGTCGGACGGTTTCGCCTCCGGCATGATCTCGATGGGTGCTTTGAAAATATCCGAAAGGCCGCGGTCCCAGGCAAGACGATGGATGTCGAAGAGCTGCGTGCGAGAGGCGTTGCTGTAGTCCGTCGCGTGGGTTTTGCCGCCGGTCAGTTTAAAGAGAAGCCAGGAATCGACCGTGCCCGCGCGAACCCGACCGCTCGCGACGCCGGCGCGCAGGCCGGGCGTATTCTCGATAAGCCAGGCTATTTTCGCTGCGGGGAATAGAGGATCGATACCGAGTCCCGTGCGCTCCGCTATAAGGCGCTCGACCTCCGGACGGCGCAAGGGCTTGAGCCGATCGGCTGATCGACGACATTGCCATATGACGCAAGGTGTCAACGGTTCGCCGCTTTCGCGATCCCAGAGAAGTACGGATTCGCGTTGATTGGAGATACCGATCGCGGCTGGCCTCTCCGGCCGAGCGGCAAGACATTCGCCGATCGCCTCCTCAACCGATCGCCAGATTTCATTCGCCGATTGCTCGGCCCAGCCAGCCTTGGGGTGCGTCACCGTCATCGGCCGCGAACCACGCGCGACGATAGAACCCTGGGCGTCGATCAACAGCGCCTTGGTGTTTGTCGTGCCCTGGTCGATGGCGAGGACGCAAGCCGTCATGCCACTTTCCTCATTGCGACGATTTCGCGGACCGCATCGGCGATCCCATCTGCTGTGAGGCCGAAACGCTCGAGCAGGAAGTCCGGCGAACCGGTTGGCAAAAAGCCGGGGAAGCCAAGAATGCGCATGCGGCAAGGACGTGACGTCGTGACAACCTCGGCGACAGCGCCGCCGAGGCCGCCCCGAACGGAATGTTCTTCTACTGTCACGATCGCGCCGGTTTCGGCGGCTGCGAGAATCGCCTCGATATCGAGCGGCGCAATCGACGCCATATTGACGACCCGCGCCTTGACGCCCGACGCCGCAAGCTGCTCGGCCGCCTCGACCGCGCGCGCAACCATCACCCCATTCGCTATGATTGCCGCGTCCGATCCCTCGCGCAGCGTCTCGGCGACCCCGACGCGAAAGACCGCGCCGGGCTGACGTTTCAGGTCAGGCACCGGCATCCGGCTCAAGCGAAGAAAGAAAGGTCCTTTGGTCTCGGCCGCCGCCTTGATCGCCTCCGCGGTCTCCCAACGATCGGAAGGGGCGACAATTTTGAGGCCAGGCAAGAGACGCAACCAAGCAAAGTCTTCGATCGAATGATGCGTCGGTCCAAGCTCGCCATAGGCGATACCGCTCGATATGCCGCAAAGTTTCACATTGGTTTGCGAATAGACGACGTCAGCCTTGATCTGCTCCAGTGCGCGCGCGGTGAGGAAACAAGCGGCGCCGCTGACGAAAGGCGTCTTACCGCCGTTGGCGAGGCCCGCGCCGACGCCGACCATGGTCTGTTCGGCAATGCCGACATTGATGAGCCGGTCCGGAAAGCGCTTCTGAAAGCCAACGAGCTTACTGGAGCCAACGCTGTCATTGACCACGGCGACGATCCGCTCGTCCTTTTCCGCCAAGGTTTCGAGGGTCTTTGCAAAGGTCTCGCGGCAATCGTAGCGGCCGGCGGCGACAGTTTCCGCGCTCATCAGCCAACCTCCTGCAGAGCGAGATCGTACTGCGCCTGATTCATGACCCCATGATGCCAATTGACTTGATCGCGCATGAAGGAAACGCCCTGCCCCTTATGGGTGTGCGCGATGACGCAGAGCGGCTTGGCCATGCCGGCTCGCTCAGCGGTGAATATTGAAAGCAAAGCGTCATGGTCATGACCGTCGACTTCTACGACCTCCCAGCCGAAGGCGCGCCATTTGTCGGCGAGCGGCTCGAGCGCGGCCGTATCTTCAGTACGAGCGCCTTGCTGCAGGCCGTTGCGGTCGATGACTAATGTGAGATTGGCGAGCTTGCGGTGGCCGGCAGTCATCGCGGCCTCCCAATTGCTGCCTTCCTGCAACTCGCCGTCGCCGGTGACGACGAAGACGCGAAAGGATGCGTGATCGATCTGGCCGGCGATCGCAATGCCGACAGCGACCGGCATTCCGTGGCCAAGCGGGCCGGTGTTGGTTTCGACGCCGGGCGTATGATTTCGATTGGGATGCCCGTTCAGCATCGATAGCGGCTGCATATAGGTATCCAGGGACGCGGGGGTAATGAACCCTTTTTCGGCGAGCGTCGCGTAAAGAGCGCCGGTGCAATGACCCTTGCTGAGAATGAAGCGGTCTCGCGCGGGATCGTTCGGATGGGCGGGATCGACGCGAAGCGCGCCGAAATAAAGCGTCGCGAGAATATCGGCGACCGACATATCCCCGCCAGGATGACCTTGCTTGGCGCTAAACACCATGCCGAGGGCGCGTCTTCGGATCGCCCGCGCCTTTTCGCGAGTCAAATCAGAAAGCGGATGGACTTTCGTCACTTAAGTACTTCTCCAGGGATAAATCATGGCCGAACGCTGACCAGCGCTGTCAGCGAAAGAGCAGAGGCGCGGAGGGCTTCGGCGGCTCGTGGCGATAGAGCGGCCAATCAAGATAAGTCGTGACGGCTTCTTCAACCGCGCTGGCGTGAAGCCCGCGAACCATCGCAACGTGATGTTCGAATCCATTTCGCGCAATGAACGAGAGCAGCGTACGCAGGTTCGTCACTTTGGTGACCGCTATGCCGCCATCCATCGGGAATGGATCATCGGTAAACTCTCCCTCCCCGACATAGGCCTTAATGGCGCCATGGCGGTCATCGGTCGACAGACGAAAGAAAGTCATCGGGCCCGCTTTGACCTTACCCTTGACCGCGCCGAAACATTTTTCGCGACCGATGACTTCCCCCAACACATCGAGATTCGAAATCTCAGGCTTGTCGCCAATGAAGCTCTTCGGGAAATTGCCGCAATGCGTGCACACGCATTTGTCGATTTCGTGGGCGTAATTGTTATTCCAGTCGAGGATTGCCGGCGGCGCCTCGGAGGCGAGCGCGAGAGCGTACATCGAGATCGCGCCCATGACGTCGACCTCGCAGGCGCTCGGCATGAGCTTTTCGCCCATCATGCTCATGGAGAGGCAAGTCGCACAGCCGAAATTGTCCTGAATGCTGCGCCAGCATTGAATGGACGAAGCATCGCATTCGTTTTCAGCGATCCAGCGATCGACGGCGATCGAGAAGCGGGCTTGCTTGACGATGTTTTCGCGTTTGATCGTCTTTGGAATTGAGCCATAGGCGAAAATGTCGTCAAGCTTGGCCTTGACCTCGGGCGCTTCTTCCGAAAGAGCGGCAGCAGAGGCGATTATTTCTGAAAGATCCACCGTAACAACGGTGATGCCCGAGGCTTGCAACAGCTTTTCGCTGTAGCGCATCGTATGAAACGGCGACGTTCGCGCGCCGATTGCGCCGATGCGGGCGCGCTTCAACCCGCGCACGGTTCGGCAAACGCGCGCAAAACGATCGAGGTCCGCACGAAATTCGTCGCTGTCGACGTCGACTGTATGCGACGAGGTGTCCGTGAAGCGGATTCCGTATTGATAGAAATTGTTTGTGACTGAGATTTTGCCGCAGAAGGCGTCGCGGCGGCTGTGGACGTCGACCTTGTCGACTTCGTCATTGCTCGCCTGCAGTAGGATTGGAACATTCAATCCCGCGCGCGTCACCATTTCAGAGATGGCGATTTCGTCGCCAAAGTTCGGAAGAAGAATTACGAGGCCGTCTATCTCGTCACGATGGGCGCGGAAGAAGTCGCCATAGAGCGTGACGTCTTTCCGCGACTGGACAGCGCCGTTCTCGGTGGCCTCTACCGGAAGGATTTTAAAGTCGAGCCCAAGTTTTTCGAGTTGAGCGAGCAGTTGCGCGCGGGCCGCCAGCGCCGGCGCCCCGTTGAAAAAAAGACGGCTGCCGACCGCCAAGCCCAGCGTCACCGGCTTCTCGAAGGCGCGCATTCTTTTCCTCCCTTCGGCCAATCCTGAGCGCCGACCGGCCGATTTCGTATTTTGGTGAAAAAGCACGATAAGTTTCGTTTAGTCAATATTACTTTCGATTTTTTTCGATTTTTGTCTCCCCTTCGACTGAGTCTCTTGGCCGGAATCGCCATCCACGTTATGTCTGATGCCGGCTGTCCCAGCGCGCGCAATCAGATTCGGCCGCGCCGCTTCGGTCTAACGTGATGGTTTATTTCGTCTTTTTGTTGAAACGTCGGTCGAGACGAGGCGATGGCGGATAGGGCGGAGCGGGCGGAGCACAGGATTTCAAGGTCTTCTAAGAACGAACGCCGCACGACCAGCAGCGGCCGAATAACGACGAGTGAGCAACGCGGCGCGCTGCTCGCCGAGCCGCGTCGTATGAAAATACTCGAATGGCTGCAGGAAGAGGGAAGCGCCCGCGTTCGCGATCTCAGCGTGGCCTTCGGCGTCTCCGAAGTGACGGTCCGCCAGGACCTCGAGCGCCTCGACCAGGAAGGCTTCATCACCCGCAACCATGGCGGCGCCTATCTCAAATCCGTACCACAGCAGGTTCAGACCCTGTCGCTGCAGCATCTCGCCAATATGGATAAGAAGCGGAAGATCGGAAAAGTCGCGGCGGCGCTTGTTCATGATCACGAGACGATCATCGTCGACGCAGGTTCGACGACAACGGAGGTCGCCAACCACCTCGTCGCGCGCGAAGGCCTGACGGTCATCACCAACGCGCTCAATATCGCTCTGACGCTTGGCGCGATCCCTTCCTTTGTCGTCCATATGCCGGGTGGCCAATTCAAGGCGCCGACGCTGTCGCTAAGCGGGGAGAGGTCAGCCGAATATCTCGACAATATATTTGCGGCGAAACTCTTTTTAGCGACAGCCGGCGTGTCGATCGACGCCGGCCTGACCTACCCAAGTTTCGCCGATCTTCCAATCAAGAAAGCCATGATCAAAGCAGCAAGCGAAGTGTACCTCGTCGCCGATTCGACCAAGGTCAATGCGAATTCCTTCACCCGCCTCGGGGGCCTTGACCTCATTCATACTTTCATCACGGATGACGGCCTCGCGGACGCCGATGCCCAAACTTTTGAAAGAGCGGGCATTAAAGTTGTTGTCGCGTCGTGAGTTCAATCAACCTCGCCGGCGATTAGCGCCGACGGCCTCCCCTCTTCACGATCCTAATGGGCTTGATGAACGCTTCGATCGGGATCGAAACGTGAGAGCCCGGCCTCGTGAGATGTGAAGGCAGTCATCTCGAATGGGAGCAGCAACGTGAAGCGAGAGGTCATCCGAGTCGAACCCTTGTCGACCTATTTGGAGAGATGGAAAGCGCCAACCTCGGTCGTCACCCGTCACGGCGACACGGTCTATGTCTCGGGACTGCCGCCCTTCGACCCGGAGACCGGCGAAATTGCGATCGCATCGATCGAAAGACAGGCGGAACTCGTTTTAGAGCAGCTCAAGCTTTGCGTCGAAACGGCGGGCTCGTCGCTGGACAACGTCCTCAAATGCAATGTCTATTGCACATCCGCCGAAAAATTTGCCTCAGTCAATGCGATTTACGCGCGCTACTTTCCTAACGAGCCGCCCGCTCGCATTTTCATTTGCGTGCCGACGTGGCCGGGTCGTTTTGACATCGAAATCGATTGCGTCGCTGCGATCTAAGGAGCCGCGCCTTGTTCATCGTCATCTTTGAAGTCCATCCACGCGAAGGCCAGAGGGACGCCTATCTGGGACTCGCCAAAGCGCTAAGACCCGAACTCGAGAGAATCGACGGCTTCGTTGACGTCGTTCGCTATCAAAGTCTGATGCGCCAGGGTTGGATCCTGTCCCTTTCAAGCTGGCGCGACGAAAAAGCGCTTGTTCGCTGGCGAACCCAAGCAAAACATCACAAAGTCCAAGAAAGAGGCCGAAACGACGTCTTCAGCGACTATCGGCTAAGAGTCGGCGAGATATCTCGCGACACGAAACCTCCAGAAGGCCTCGTTTTGCGCGAACAGAGATTTGACGAGACCCAGGCCGGCGATGCAACGACGGTGGCGCTAACCACCGGTAGCCGCCCATCCGAGTGGGTCTCGCAAGCGAGTCCCGAGGATGTCGCTCAGTATTTAGGTTTCGACGCCAAGTCGCCCGGGCTCACCGCCTGGGACGTGTTCGAGGCCGTCTTAACGCCTGGCGAGATTATTCTTTTGACGGCGTGGCGGAACGACGCAGACGCACGTGCCTATGAGGCGGCGCTCATTCCGCCAAAGGGCGCGAGAGAGCGCCGCGTGCGGATCATTCGAGACTACGGCATGTTCGATCGCCGTGAAGCGCCGCAATATTATCCGGAGGCAGCCCGCTAGACGGCCTTCAGATCAATGGGAGCGGCCTGCCACTCGACGCACCTTGCGCGGCGACGCCATCCAAATCGCGCCAATGGACACGAAGCAGCAAAGAATAACGAGTTCAAAAGCCAGCCGGTAGCTGCCTGTCGCATCCTGAATAACGCCCGCGAGCCAGGGCCCGAAGGCGCCGCCGCCAATCAAAGCCACGGTTAGCGTACCAAAAATCGAGCCGTAATGGGGTCCTTCAAAAATCTCGGCCACGATCGGCCCCATGACGGAGGTCGCCGCATAGCCGAGGAAGCCTTGGCTAAAGACCATGACGCAAAGCAATATGTTCAAAGGATATTGTTCGAGCTCAATCAGCGAGGCGTAACAAATCGCGAATCCGG
>JASLHV010000357.1 GCA_030153205.1 Roseiarcus sp.
GACATTTTCTCGCCCTCGACCTGCAGGAAGCCGTTGTGCATCCAATAATTCGCCATGCGGGGCGAGCCGAAGGCGCAGCAGGATTGGGCGATTTCATTCTCGTGGTGGGGGAAGACGAGATCGATGCCGCCGCCGTGAATGTCGAAAATGTTCTTCGCGGGATCGTCGCATGACAAACCGCCGCCGAAAGGCGCGAGCAGCTTAGCCATCGACATGGCCGAGCATTCGATGTGCCAGCCGGGACGGCCGAGCGGCGTGACGCCGGCTGGACTAGGCCAGCCGGGCTCGCCCGGCTTCGACGGTTTCCAGAGGACGAAGTCCATCGGATCGTGCTTGTAGGGCGCAACGTCGACGCGCGCGCCCGCGAGCATTTCGTCGAGCGACCGCCGCGCCAAAGATCCGTAGCGCGGCGCGTTCGCCAGCCTCTCCATCGCCGAAGGCGAGAACAGAATATTGTCCTCGGCGACATAGGCGAGTCCGCGCTGAACCAGGCGCTCGATCAGCGCCTTCATCTCTTCGATATGTTCCGTCGCGCGCGGCTCGGAGGTCGGCGACAGGCAGCCGAGTGCGGCGACGTCGTCGTGGAATTGCTTCTCTGTCGCCGCTGTCACCTTGGCGATCGCCTCGTTCAGCGGAAGGCCGGGATAGTCACGGACGGCGCGCGCGTTGATCTTGTCGTCGACGTCGGTGATATTGCGGGCGTAGACGACGTGGTCCTCGCCATAGAGATGGCGAAGCAGCCGGAACAGCACGTCGAAGACGATCACCGGCCGCGCATTGCCGATATGGGCGTAGTCATAGACCGTCGGCCCGCAGACATAGAGACGCACGTTCTCGGGATCGATCGGCTCGAAAACCTCTTTCGATCGCGTCAGCGTATTATAGAGCCGCAAAGGTCCCGACATATTCGTTCCGACGTGCTCGCGCGCCTGAGAGCGCCTGGCCGGCCGTAGCGTCGCTTTTTCAGATGAAGAGTGAAAAAAGACAGGCGCCAGCCAGCGAAGATGCTAGCGGCGAATAATAATAATCCGGCAAATGCTGGACTGTCCCGACATGGCTTCTCTTTCCCGCAGGCGAGAGGGGAAGTCAAGCAAAGCGTCCGACGACGACGGTTAACTTAAAATATACCGGGCCGCGGCATCGTCAGACCATCGTTCTTGCGTCTTCGTCCTCTCCCGAATCTCACGTGATCTCATGCGTCCGACTGCGCTTTGGCCTGCCGTTCTTCTTCTTTTAAGTTCGCTCGCTCTGGTGATCGACAATACCGCAATAAGCCAGGCGGCGGAGGGACATAGTTTCATCATCGCCGCCTCGGAAGGCTATGGCGTCCAGGATTGCTTGGGCGGCGACGGCGAATGCGGCCAGGTGGTCGCCGACGCCTGGTGCGAGGCGCATGGCCACGGCCCGGCGCTGGCTTTCGGCAGGACCGACGACGTAACCGGCGCCATCGCCGCCAGCACAGCGACGAAAATGCCGCCGGGCGCCTATTTTATCACTTGCGGCGACTGACGCGGATCTCTTGCCATTTAATGAGCAAAGTCGCCGCATTTTGGCGTGTCCGCGCTGGCGCCCCACGGCTGAATCGGCACGCTCGAGGTTGAGTTCTTCGGCGAGCCGTCGATCAATTTGTCGGTATAAGCCATATAGATCAAAACGTTACGTTTGGCGTCGCAGCCCCGGACGATTTGCATCTTCTTGAAAAAAAGCGAGCGGCGCTGGCGAAAAACGACATCGCCTTGCTCGAATTTGTCCTTGATCTTGATCGGCCCATATTGCCGGCAGGCGAGCGACACATCCGACGTCTGCTCGGCGAGCCCCAGCGCTCCGGCGACGCCGCCCTTTTCAGGCGCGGTGAAATAGCAGGCGACGCCGTCGATAACGGGGTCATCGACGCCATAGGTCGACAATTTATCGTTGGGCGTCAGCAGCTTGAAGGTCGTCGATTTGCGGAAAATCAAATCCGGATCGTCAGAATCGGCCATCGCTGGGCCGCTCAAAGTCAGGGCTGCGGCAAGGGCAAGAAACGCCATTGAGAAAATTGACTTCATAAGACTTTGCTCCGCTCCAGCGCGCCTTGTCGTCCCGGCTGGGCCGCTCGCGCGAGGCCGCCAAGAGATAGGCTCGGCGGGCGCGAGCGCAAGTCGAAGGGCTTTTTTGAGCGCTGATTGCTCCGGCTGACGCCCTCCCCTAAACAAATCGCGAAGCGCCGAGGTCGCATCGGCGCGCGTTGAGGCGGCATGAATATTTTGATCATCGGCTCGGGCGGACGCGAGCATGCGCTGGCGCTGGCGCTAAAAAAATCGCCCCGCTTGGCGCGACTGTTTATCGCTCCCGGCAATGCTGGCTCAGCAGCCGTCGCCGAGGCGGTCGTCCTGGATATCGCGAATCATCGAGCTGTCGTCGACTTCTGCCGAAAAGAAGCGATCGACCTCGTAGTCGTCGGCCCCGAGGCGCCGCTTGTCGCCGGCCTCGCCGACGATCTCACCGCAGCCGGCGTCGCCTGCTTCGGGCCAAACCGCGCGGCGGCGCAGCTTGAAGGTTCGAAAGCCTTTGCCAAGGATTTCTGCCGCGAATTCAATATTCCGACCGCGCCATATGGCCGCTTCCGCGATTGCGATCAGGCGCTCGCCTATCTTCGCGCCAAAGGCGCGCCCATCGTCGTCAAGGCTGACGGCCTGGCGTCCGGGAAGGGCGTCGTGGTCGCTACGACATTGGCAGAGGCCGAGGCGGCTTTGCGCGCGATGTTCGACGGGGCCTTTGGCGCCGCCGGCGCCGAGGTCGTGATCGAGGAGGCTCTCGAGGGTGAAGAGATCTCGTTCTTCGCCCTTTGCGACGGCTCGCACGCCGTACCCTTCGGCAGTGCGCAAGACCATAAGCGCGTCGGCGATGGCGACACGGGTCCAAACACCGGCGGCATGGGCGCCTATTCGCCGGCGCCGATCGTGACAGAGGACATGTCGGCGCGCATCATGCGTGAAATCGTTGGGCCGACGCTGGACGGCATGCGGGCGCGCGGCGCGCCTTTTCGCGGCGTGCTCTTTGCAGGGCTCATGATC
>JASLHV010000411.1 GCA_030153205.1 Roseiarcus sp.
GCTCGAGACCGGCGTCGGGCTGTCGGGCGGTATGGAGGGTGTTTTTTCGGGCGCGCGCGTCTTGTTCGCGCAGGCGGCGCCCAATCCGGGCCGCGCCGCGCCGCGCCTGCGCTTCGGCGGCCAGGAATGCTCAAACGGTCAAGTCGCGCGCTATGCGTCGAAAGCGATCGTGAGGAATGCTGCGCGAGCGCTCTATCATTTCGCGTTCTATTCGCCGCATTGGCGCGTCGGCTGGCGCTTTAATGAAGGGCCCGGCGTGCTTGATCTTGGCGGCCTCGAAGGGCCGAAGTGGAACGTACTGCCGGACAATGGCTACGAATGTTACGCTGACCCCTTTCCTTTCGAATGGCGCGGTCGCTCGTGTGTTTTCTTCGAAAGCCTCGATCATCGCGTCGACAAGGGGATGATTTCAGTCGTCGAGTTTGGGCCGGACGGACCGATCGGAAGGCCGAGGCCCGTCATCGAAGAACCTTGGCATATGTCGTACCCCTTCCTGATCGAGGCCGAGGGGCAGTTATGGATGATCCCCGAAAGCGCGGCCTCAGGTCAGGTGCCGCTCTATCGATGCATCGATTTTCCCTATCGGTGGGAGCGATGTGATCCTTTGCTCGAAGGGATCGAAGCCGCCGACGCCACGATCTTCTCCTATCAGGGCCGTTTCTACATGACTTCGGTCGTACGCGAGGGACTCGGCGGCTATTCGGATACGCTCGCCATTCATCACGCGCCGAACTTCTTTGGTCCGTGGCGCAGACATGACGCAAGTCCCATTCTTATCGACGCAAGCGCGGCCCGACCGGCCGGCGCGGTGATCGAACGCTCGGGAGTTCTCTGGCGGCCAGTGCAGGATTGCAGTCAGGGCTATGGTCGCGCGATTCGTTTGGCGAGAATCAATCGCCTTGATCCGGAGCATTTCGAGCAGACATTCGTGTCGCGAGTCGAATCCGGTCCGCTTTGGCCAGGCGGCAGGCTTCATACGGTCAATCGTGCAGGGCGGCTCGAAGTCATCGACGGCGTCGCGTTGACGCCAAAGCTTGCGCCATTACGTCGCATGATCGCGGAACGGTTCGAGCCGGCCTGCGGGCCTGAGGCGACCGGCGGCGCAAGTGCGCTACCCTCCCGGCAATCGGCGCGCGCGTTCTGACGCGCGGTCTCGAAGCCCGCGGCGCCATCTCCTGAGGTCACCGCGACTCGCTTCGCGAATCCTTGGGGGTCGCGCAAAAAAAATCGCGCCCCGCTTTTCTGCGAGGCGCGATGCAACGCTCTCAGCAACTATTCTTAGGCCGCTTCTTCCACATCTGTGTCGCCGGCCTCGCCGGCTGAATCTTCCGCCGCGGCGTCTGCAGCGTCCGTCTTTCCGCGGCGAGGCCCCTTTTGGAGCTGACCTTCAATCGCTTTCAGAGCTTCCGTTTCGCCGAACTTCTGAACCACGGCGACTTCGCGCGCCATCCTGTCAAGCGCCGCCTCATAAAGCTGACGCTCCGAGTAGGATTGCTCCGGCTGAGCCTCCGACCGATAAAGATCGCGGACCACCTCGGCGATTGCAATGAGATCGCCAGAGTTGATCTTTGCTTCATATTCCTGCGCACGGCGCGACCACATCGTACGCTTGATGCGCGCGCGGCCCAGAAGCGTATCCAGCGCTCTTTTCACCAGATCCGGATCCGACAATTTGCGCATGCCGACACTGGCGGCTTTGCCGACCGGAACGCGGAGCATCATCTTGTCTTTCACGAAAGTGATCACGAAAAGCTCGAGCCGAAATCCGGCGACTTCCTGCTCTTCGACAGCGACAATCTGGCCGACGCCGTGAGCGGGATAGACCACGAATTCATTCGACTTGAACCCGTGACGCGGCGCGGCCGGCGCGCTCTTCGCAGCCTTTGGCGTTGTCTCTTCGACGGCTTGCGTCGCCGGCTTTTCGCTGACAACGGGGCGCGACGTCTTGGCGGCGCTCGGCAAAGCGACGACCGGTGACGAAACAGGCGCCGCGGCCTCGGGAACAGCCGCCGCAGGCGCAGCGACCTTCGCTGGCGCGGGCGCGAGAGTCTTGGCGACCGGCTGAGCCTTGGCGGCTAGAGGGGTCTTGATGGATGTCGGGATTTTGACGGCCGAAGAAGGTTTGGCCTCAGTCTTTGCTTTCACCGCGCTCAAAGTTTCATTTTCCTTAATTTCAATCGCCGCTGGCGCGGCCTTAGTTTGCTCGCCCCCCGCAACGTCGTTCGTAGCGACGTCGATATTGTTTTTGACAGGCGCTCGCGCCGATTTTGAGGCGCTCGTCGCCCGTTTCGCCGCCGCCTTGACCTTTGGAGACGCAACCGACCGGCTGGCGCTCTTCGCCGCCGCTTTGGCCTTCGCGGCCTTCTTCCTCGCCGCCAGCGCGGCCTTCTCTAATTTGTTGGGCGCCTTGCTTGCGGCGCCTTTACGCGTCGCCGAATTCTTTGCGCTCTTAGCCGCTCCCCTTTGTGATTTCGCTCCGCGGTTCGCCGTTTTTTTTGCCGTTTTTTTTCGCGTCGTCATGGACGTTCTTCTCCGACTCTCGATCCCGCCGTCGCCGCGCTACGCATCGCTGCGAAGCCGACGATCTCAATAACGGCTGGCTGCAGTAGAATACTCAAGCCGCGCAGACCGCGCCCGAGGATGACGCCAAACATCGCACGCGACTTAGCGGCGAGGCGTCCGACTGCCGATCGTTAAAAATGTGTATATCACAAAATGCATGAAAAATCAAAAGCGAACCCGCCGCCTAATCAACCATCGGCGCGCGGTGGTTAATTGCGGCGCGGCTCGCTTGCGACGCTAATCTCCTTGACCAGGCTTGGAGGAAAAGAACTCGTCGAATTTCCCGCCACGACCGTCATATTCCTTGGAGTCGGCCTCCGGTTCGCGCTTCACCGTAATGTTCGGCCATACTTTGGCGTATTCAGCGTTGAGGCCGAGCCATTTTTCGAGACCGGAGTCGGTGTCCGGCTTAATCGCCTCCGCGGGACATTCCGGCTCGCAAACGCCGCAGTCGATACATTCGTCGGGGTGGATGACGAGCATGTTCTCGCCTTCGTAGAAACAATCTACGGGGCATACTTCCACGCAATCCATATATTTGCACTTGATGCAATTCTCCACGACGACATAAGTCATGCATATCTCCTACGGCGACGCATGAGGCCGCCTACCGCGCTGCAACCGGGCGCTGGTAGCTACCTCCAATGAAGCCGCCGCGCAATAATCTGTCTTGAATGCTGGTTAGTCTTCGCGTTGTTTCGCCTCGAGCTGCGCTTTGAGCGCGGCCAGTTTCGCGAAAGGCGAGTTCGGGTCGATGGGTTGCTCGCGCTTGGGACGGGGGGGCGGCGGCGCGCCGGCGTTTCTGCGGGCCTGCCCCGCGCGGGGGTCATGGGCCGGCCTTTTCACGGGCAACGCCGCTCCGCCTTCGGCTGTCGCCGTCGGCGCGCCTTCCGGCGAAGCACGCTTTTCGTGGCGCGGCGGAATATTCGGCCTCGGCTTGAATTCGAAAATCCTGGGCTTCCGGGCCGGCCGGCCGTTGGCGCCATCCGCGCCCTGATGTGGCGTCTCGGCGCTAGAGGCTGACGGCCGGTCGCGGCGGCGGGCGGCGTTTCTGTCTGGGCGACGATGGTGAACCGGGCGCCAAATCTCGATCGTCGCTTCCTCTGGAGAAAGCGTCTTATCGGCGGGTTCGGGGGCCTGTTCTGATGCGGTAGGCTGCTCTTGCGCGACGGACTGGATCGCCTCTTCTGCCATTTCGGCCTCGACCCTGGGCGCTTCGCTCTCAGCCGGAGCATCGCCGGCGGCGACCGTTTCTGGCTCGTCAATGGATGGGGTTGCTTCGAGCGTTTCACTCGCCTCATGAGGCTGGGCGTCTTCCACCGCGGAAGTGACAGCCGCATCCGGCTCATGGTTCGGCTCTTCATTATTTTCAGTCGAAACCTCGACAGCCACTTCCGGAGACGCCTCGCCCTCCACCGGTTGATCGGCCGGCGACGTCGCGGTGACGCCGCCTTCGGGCGGCGATTCGGCGGCGGAAATCGGCGCAAGCGACGCCTCAGCCTTCAAGGGGACCGTAATCGCCGGGCCGTTGACCTGCCGGCTCTCAAAATTCATCGATCGAAGAATCGCGCCCAAGGCCTCGCCCGAGCATCCGGTGAGAGAAGTCATGGCGACCGTGACGACAAAACCGTCGCCATCCGCGGCGCCGGGAGGCGGCGCGCCGACGCTCACGCCAGGGCGATAGGCAACCGCCGGGCGTATAAGATCGGCAAGGCGCTCGAGAATATCGACGCGCACCGCCCGATCGCCGCATAGCCGGTAGCCGGCGACGCGAAGCGTCTCGCGAGGCAAGTTCTTGTCGGCGACGAAAGAAGTGCGCCCTGCCGCGATCTGCGGCAATTCGCTGACGCTGTCGCCGCCCGAATTTTTCAACGCCCATAATTGCAGGGCCAGGGCGCGCGGCGCCGGCTTCAGCAGCGCGGGCTCGTAGACGTAATAGGCGCCGAACCGTACGCCGAGTTTGCGCAACACGGCCCGCGCATTCTGGTCGAGATTCTTCACTTCTTGCGCGATGCGGCCCCGCTCGAGAACGCCCAACGCTTCGGCAAGCTGAAACGCAACGCCGCGAGCGACCCCTTCCAAACCTTCGCCAGCCTCAAGTTCGAGCAAGGGCCCGAGCAGGCGCTTCACATGAGCGACGATCCAGAGATCAATGCGCCTTTGCGCCGCCTCCTTCGCCGCGTTCGTCACCGCATCATCGGCGAGAATAACGGCGCGGGGTTGCAGCAGCTTGTCGCCAGGCGCCAGTTTTGCGATCGGATCGCCGAGCCAGCGAATGGCGCCGTCATTGGCGAGAACCAACGAACCGTCGACCGCTTCAGTCAACCGCGCCGCGCGAATATCCGCTTCCCGTGCAATCGCGGCGATGATCGCAGGTCCGGCGACTTTCGCAGCTTCGCTGGTCGCTTCGGAATCCGGCGTAAACCGAAATCCTTGCAACCGGCCGACCGTCTGACCTTCAACCAGCACATCGCCGGCCGAAGTCACTTCCGCATTCAGCATCGCGTTCTCTCTGTAGCGGCGCAAAAGAAGACTGGTCCGTCGATCGACAAACCGTTGCGCAAGCCGCTCATGCAAAGCGTCCGATAGCCTGTCCTCTACCTGACGCGCTATCGCCTGCCAATGACCAGGATCAACGAGCCAGTCGTCACGATTGGCCATATAGGCGCAGGAGCGCACTTGATCGATCCGAGAAGACAACGCGTCAAGGTCGCCATCGGTCCTGTCGGCGGCGGACAAATACCGCCAGAACCAGTCCTCGGAAATATTCCCCTTTCGCACGATGAATTCGAACACCGACTTGACGAATTCGGCATGCGCGCCGCCAGAAACATTCCTGTAGTCCGGGATTTGACAGGCGTCCCAGAGCCGCGCGACGTCGGCCGGCGTCTTGGCCGCCCGGCGGACAGCAGCATCCAGGCTGAGAACTTCCAACGCTCTTATGTCGTCGCCAGAATCGGAGCGCATTAGGCCTGAGCGCTCTGGGAAACGGCCTAGCGCCTGCTGCAATGCGTCGATCGACGAGAAATCGAGCTCGCTGTTGCGCCATTGAGCACGCGTAACCGGCGCAAAGACATGATTTTCGAGCGCCTCGACCAATTCCGGTTCAAATGGCGCGCAACGGCCGGTCGAGCCGAACGAGCCGTCGCGTTGATTGCGCCCCGCCCTTCCAGCGATTTGCGCGAATTCGGCGGAAATCAGCCGTCGAAATTCGCGGCCGTCGAATTTCTGGTCCGAAGCGAAGGCGACATGCTCGATATCGAGATTGAGCCCCATGCCGATTGCGTCGGTCGCCACGATGTAGTCGACGTCGCCGTTTTGATAGAGATCGACTTGCGCGTTTCGCGTGCGCGGCGAAAGCGCGCCAAGAACCACCGCGGCGCCGCCGTGCTGACGGCGGAGAAGCTCGGCGATTTCGTAAACGTTTTGCGCCGAAAAAGCGACGACGGCGGAACGTCGCGGCAAGCGCGTAAGCTTTCTTTCGCCGATGTGGATAAGCGAGGACAGGCGCGGCCGGGTCGAAAAGATCGCCTCGGGAACAAGCGTTCGAATCACCGGCTCGATCGTCGCAGCGCCGAGGAAGAGCGTTTCGATTCGCCCACGATAATTGAGAAGGCGATCGGTGAAGACATGGCCGCGCTGCAAATCAGCGGCAAGTTGGATTTCGTCGACGGCGAGGAAGTCTGGCCTGATCCCACGCGGCATCGCTTCGACGGTGCAAACCCAATAGCGCGGATCGCCCGGGTTTATCCGTTCTTCGCCCGTGATCAGCGAGACAGCGGAAATTCCCGCGCGCTCGACCAGCCGGGCATAGACCTCGCGGGCGAGGAGGCGCAACGGCAGCCCGATGACGCCTGAACGATGGGACAGCATCCGCTCGATCGCGTAATGCGTTTTACCGGTATTGGTCGGGCCAAGAATGGCGCGGATTTCTTTTTCGTCTTCGATCGTCTGCCCAGACCGGCGGGGCAGCGGCCATTCGCTCGTCATCGTCATCAGACGTCCTTAAAACCGGCGCCCTTATAGGGCGATCGGCGTGCGGAATGAAGAAAGCCTTATCATCGACAAACCGTCTTTTGTCCTGTTCCGCAAAGCACCGAACGAGATGGGAACGAATCACGGCCGAATCGGCGACTCGTGACGAATCCCGTTTTGTTCACAACAACATATGGGTTGATTCGAGCGACTCGCCCTAGATGTAGAATCTCCTGTTTGATTTGCTTTTGACGCCCAATTGCGGCTTCGCCGAAGACGCGAATTGCGCAGGAACAAGACATTCGCTAAATCGCGCCATGTGCTCCTGACGAGCCCGATGAGATTTCGATGGACAAGTTCACAACCTTGACCGGCGTCGCGGCGCCGCTGCCGATCGACAATGTCGACACCGACATGATCATTCCGAAGCAATATCTCAAGACGATCAAGCGGACGGGCCTCGGCAAGGGGCTATTCGCGGAGATGCGCTATCGCGACGATGGCGCGCCTAACCCCGACTTCGTCTTGAACAAGCCGGCCTACGCCAAGGCGCAGATCCTGGTGGCGGGCGACAATTTCGGCTGCGGCTCCTCGCGCGAACATGCGCCATGGGCGCTGCTCGACTACGGCATCCGCTGCGTGATCTCGACCGATTTCGCCGATATTTTTTACAACAATTGCTTCAAGAACGGCATTCTGCCGATCAAAGTTTCGGCCGAGGATTTGCCCAAGCTGATGGACGACGCCGAGCGCGGCGCCAACGCTACTTTGACCGTCGATCTCGAAGCCCAGGAAATCCGCGGCCCCGACGGCGGCGTGGTTCGCTTTGAAATTGATCCGTTCCGCAAGCATTGCCTGATCGAAGGGCTCGACGACATCGGGCTGACGATGGTGGAAGGCGGAGCGATCGACAAATTCGAGACCAAGGCGGCCGCAGCCAGACCGTGGGCGTGAGGGGCCTCGCGAACGAGGATTAATGACTGACGCCGACGAATTTCCATTCGGCGTCATCATCGTGAAGCTCACGGCTTTCCTCGGCGACGTGAACTACCTTGCGGCCTACCCCGATTCTTGGCGACAGTTTCGCCGCCTGCCGCGACGCTGATCGAAGTCTCGCAGCTTTATGGTTTTTCTCATCGAGATCGCCGCCATTGCTGCGCGTTGAGCGCTTGCACGCCGCAAACTCGACCAAGGCCTTCGAATCATCGATGATCCCGCTATGAAGCGCCTCTCTCCGCTGGTCCTGAGCCTGGTCGCCGCGCTAACGCTATCGAGCGCCGCCCGCGCGGATTACGCGTCCTGCCTTGCCTCCATCCGCAGCGAGGCGTTGCAGCATCGGATTTCCGCCGCGGCCTTCGACGCCGCGACAGCGGGCGTACAGCCCGATATGAAGGTCCTGGAGTTTCAGAAAAATCAGCCGGAATTCAAGACGCCGATCTGGGACTATATAGCCGGATTGGTCGATGACGAGCGCATCGCCGACGGCAAGGCGGGCATGCGCAAATACGCCGACGCTTTCGCCACGGCCGAGCAACGCTATGGCGTCAGTCGGTACGTGATCGCAGCGGTCTGGGGCGTCGAATCGGATTTCGGCAAATCGATGGGAACGCGCCCGCTGATCCAGTCGCTCATGACGCTCGCCTGTTTCGGCGAGCGCGCCGGCTATTTTCGCGGCGAACTGATGGCGACGCTGAAAATCGCCGCGGATGGCGATATACCGCCCGACCGTCTCGTCGGCTCATGGGCCGGCGCCTTTGGCCAGACCCAATTCATGCCTTCGACATTTCTGCGCCTCGCCGTCGATCTCGATGGCGACGGCAAGCGCGACATCGTCGATTCGGCGCCCGATGCGATTGGATCGACAGCCAACTTCCTTCACAAGTCGGGATGGCGGCCGGGCGTGACCTGGGGCTTCGAAGTCAAACTGCCGGCCGGATATTCCGGGCCCTCAGGGCGCCGGCAAAAAACGTCGATGTCGGCATGGGCGGCGCGCGGGATTACACGCGTCGATGGCCGTTCGCTTGGCGAAGGCGAGGCGGGACTTCTACTGCCAGCCGGCGCGAACGGACCGGCCTTTCTTGTGACATCCAATTTCGATGCGATCTATTCCTACAACGCCGCGGAGTCCTACGCTCTCGCGATCGCTCATCTCGCCGATCGCCTCGCCGGCGGCGGACCTTTCATCACGCCTTGGCCAACCGACGATCCCGGCCTTTCGCGCGCCGAGCGCCGCGAATTGCAGGCGCTTTTGACCAAACGCGGCTATGACGTCGGGACGCCCGACGGCGCGATCGGCAACAAGACGCGCGAGGCGATCGCCGACGTTCAACGCAAACTTGGCCGCGCCGCCGACGGCCGCGCTTCGAGCAAAGTGCTCGAGGCGTTGCGACAGGGAAAATAAATCCAGGCATCGCCTGAAAGTACGGCGGGATGCGCACCCGGAGCTTCGTTCGAATTTAAGGAGCGACGAGCGCCTGTGAAATGCTTTTTGAGGCAAACTCCGCGATTTTCGTCTTGCCTCAGTCAGTCCATCCGCATCGCCAGTCCCGCCGCCGCCATATGCGACTTCGCTTCCCGGATCGTGTGTTCGCCGAAATGAAAAATCGATGCCGCCAGCACGGCGCTCGCATGGCCGACCTTCACGCCTTCCACCAGATGATCGAGATTGCCGACGCCGCCCGAGGCGATGACCGGCACATTGACGGCGTCGGCGATTGCGCGAGTCAAAGGCAGATCGTACCCCGTCTTCACGCCGTCGCGATCCATGGAAGTCAGCAAAATCTCGCCTGCGCCCAAATCGACCACTTCCCGCGCATAGGCGATAGCCTCGATCCCGGTCGCGTTGCGCCCGCCATGAGTGAAAATCTCCCAATGTCCTGGCCCGACGCTTTTGGCGTCGACTGCGACGACGATGCATTGGCTGCCGAATTTCTCCGCCGCGGCCTTGACGAAAGCGCGATCCTTTACCGCGGCGGTATTGATCGAGACCTTGTCGGCGCCCGCGAGAAGCAGGTTGCGGATGTCCTCGGTCGTACGCACGCCGCCGCCAACCGTCAGCGGCATGAAACAAGCCTCCGCCGTCCGGCGTACGACGTCGAGCAGGATGCCGCGGTCCTCATGGCTGGCGGTGATGTCGAGAAAACAAAGTTCGTCCGCGCCGGCGGCATCATAAGCGATCGCGCATTGCACAGGATCGCCCGCGTCGCGCAGGCCGACGAAGTTCACGCCTTTGACGACGCGGCCGTCCTTGACGTCGAGGCACGGAATCACGCGGACCTTAAGCATGGGCCCTCCCCTTTCGGACGAGAGCCAAGGCCTCGGCGGGATCGAGCCTACCGTCGTAGAGCGCGCGGCCAACGATCGCGCCGGCGAGCCGGGCGCAATCGGGCTGGACCAACCGCTCGACATCGTCGATCGAAGCAAGGCCGCCGGAAGCGATGACCGGAATCGACACGGCTTCGGCCAACGCCAATGTCGCCTCGATGTTCAGACCTTTCAGTACGCCGTCGCGCGCAATGTCCGTGTAGATGATCGCGGCGACGCCGGCGTCTTCGAAACGCCTGCCCAGATCGAGCGCGGAAAGATCGGAGGTCTTGGCCCAGCCGTCGACGGCGACACGACCGTCGCGCGCGTCAACGCCGACGGCGACACGGCCCGGATAGAGGCGCGCGGCCTCTTTGACAAAGCCGGGGTCCGTGACAGCGGCGGTGCCGATGATGACTCGCGAAACGCCTTTCTCCAACCACGCGCGAACGACTTTTAGATCGCGAATGCCGCCGCCCAACTGAATTGGGATCGAAACCGCGGCAAGCATATGCTCGACCGCCTCGGCGTTCATCGGCTTGCCGGCGAAGGCGCCGTCGAGATCGACGACGTGAAGGTGGTCAAAACCTTGCGCTGCGAAAGCCTGCGCCTGGGCGCCGGGATCGTCGTTGAAAACCGTCGCTTGCGCCATGTCGCCGCGCACCAGGCGCACGCATTGGCCTTCTTTTAGATCGATCGCTGGAAAAAGAATCACGGGTGCCACGTCAAAAAGTTGGCGATCAGCTTGAGGCCGAGCGTTTGGCTTTTCTCGGGATGGAACTGCGTTCCAACCATATTGTCGCGGCCAACGACTGCGGTGACGGGCGCGCCGTAATCCGTCGTCGCAATAAGATCGTCGCGCACAGACGGCGTGAGCTGAAAGGAATGTACGAAATAGGCGTGAAGTCCCTTCTCGCCGGTTTCGATACCCTGCAAAAGCGGATGCGGCCTGGAAACCGCAAGCGTGTTCCATCCCATGTGAGGAATTTTCAACGCCGCGTCTTTCGGCTTGATGACGGCGACGTCGCCATGGATCCAATCGAGCCCTTGGGTGATCTCGTATTCCAGGCCTCGCGACGCCATCAATTGCATGCCGACGCAGATGCCGAGAAACGGACGGCCGCGACGACGCACCGTCTCTTCGAGCGCTTCGATCATGCCGGTGACTGAGGCAAGGCCGCGCTTGCAATCAGCGAAGGCGCCAACGCCCGGCAAGACGATGTGTTCGGCTTTGGCCACGTCCTCAGGCCGCGACGTGACGACGACTTGTCTGTTCAGGCCTGCCTCGCGAATAGCGCGTTCAAACGCCTTATGCGCGGAATGCAGATTTCCGGAGCCGTAGTCGACGATGGCGACGCTCACATCATCCTCCCGCTTCCGGGAAGAGGCCGATGACGCCGACCGGCGAGGAAACATTCATCGCGCCGCGCCGCGCGGCCGGCGTTTCCTCACGCCAGCGCGAGAAGAAATTGCGCTCTGCCGCCGGCCTGTTCGCGCCGACGACGATATCGGCGAACCGCCATCCGGCGCGATCGAAAGCGGCGGCCGCGATGCTGGAGCCGTGAACGCCAAGGAAGAAGGCCGACAGCAAGGCGAGCGCGAAAGCCGCGCCGCCGGAGAGATGTCCCATGCTGACGGCGACAATGACCAAAGCCGCGATCACGCACCAGACGATGAAGGCGCGCCAAAGCCCCCGCGCCAGCAACCACAAAGGCCCGAAGAAGAAGGCCGCCCAAGCGAAACCCTGGCGCTCGAAGTGAACGCGATTGGCTGCGCTTTCGAGAGAAGCGCCGTCAGCAGGCAGATGCACCGAATAAATCGCCATAGTCCAACGCTCTGAAGTGTCTAAGGGGACCAGCCGCTCGCGTTTTAGAGGGCGCCCTTGGTCGATGGAATACGCTCGGCCTGGCGCGGATCGATGGCGACCGCTGCGCCCAGCGCCCGGGCGACGCCCTTGAAGCAGGACTCCGCGATGTGATGGCTGTTCGCCCCGTGCAAAGTCTCGATATGCAGCGTGGCGCCGGCGTTGACGGCGAGAGCCTGAAAGAATTCGCGCACGAGTTCGGTGTCGAAATCGCCGATCTTGGCCGCCGGAAAGTCGACTTTGAAGACCAGAAACGGTCGCCCGGACAAATCTAGCGCGACCTGGCTCAAAGCCTCGTCCATGGGCAACAGACAGTCGGCGTAACGGACAATGCCGCGCTTGTCGCCAAGCGCCTTGGTCAAGGCCTGACCTAGCGCGATGCCAACGTCCTCGACCGTATGGTGTTGATCGATATGGAGATCGCCTTTGGCGCGGACGGTAAGGTCGATCAACGAGTGCCGCGCGATCTGATCGAGCATATGGTCAAAGAAACCGACGCCAGTATGCACGTCGGCTTTGCCGACGCCGTCGAGAGCAACCTCGACGGCGATTTCAGTCTCTTTGGTCTTGCGCGTCACACTGGCGCTGCGCATGGCTCTTCTCAGTTTTGGGGGCGGCCCCTTGACGGGGGCTCGAAGGAACGCGGGGCTCAATAGCAAGACCTGGGCCGAATGGCCACACAATCGCCCAGAAGGGGTAAAGAGGAGCAAAAGGCGTCTTTCACTTGCGATAAAGCGCGCCGACCCATAGATCGTGGCGTCCGGCCCATGTTTGGGGCCTCAGGAGACCCGATGAACGACCAGCAACAGGCCGGCAGCGGCCTTTGGCACGCCACGACCATCGTCATGGTCCGCAAAGGCGGCAAAGCGGTCATCGGCGGCGACGGGCAGGTCAGCCTGGGCCAGACGATCATCAAGGGCAACGCTAAAAAAGTGCGCCGTCTCGCCAAGGGCGAAGTCGTCGCGGGCTTTGCCGGCGCGACCGCAGACGCCTTTACGCTCTTCGAGCGACTGGAAGCCAAGCTCGAGCAATATCCCGGACAATTGGCGCGCGCTTGCGTCGAACTCGCCAAGGACTGGCGCACCGATCGCTATTTGCGCCGCCTGGAGGCGATGATGCTGGTCGCCGATAAATCGACCGGCCTGGTATTGACCGGCACTGGCGACGTGCTCGAACCGGAGGCGGACGAATATGGCGCGGCCATGGGCATAGGTTCCGGCGGCAATTACGCGCTGGCGGCGGCGCGGGCGCTTCTGTCGACCGACATGGACGCGGAGGCGATCGCGCGGCGCGCGCTAAAGATCGCGGCCGAGATCTGCGTCTATACGAACAACAACATCGTCATCGAAAGCATCTAAACGAATGACCGAATTCTCGCCGCGCGAGATCGTCTCCGAACTCGACCGCTATATCGTTGGCCAGAAAGACGCTAAGCGCGCGGTCGCCATCGCGCTTCGCAATCGCTGGCGCCGATTGAAACTCGTGCCGCCGATGCGCGATGAAGTGCTGCCGAAGAACATCCTGATGATCGGCCCGACCGGTTGCGGCAAGACGGAAATCTCGCGCCGTCTGGCCAAGCTCGCCGGCGCGCCCTTCCTCAAAGTCGAGGCGACGAAATTCACAGAAGTCGGCTATGTCGGCCGCGACGTCGAACAGATCGTGCGCGACCTGGTCGAGATTGGCATTTCACTGGTGCGCGACAAGAAGCGCAAAGACTTGCAGGCCAAAGCGCAACTCGCGGCGGAGGAGCGCGTCCTCGACGCGCTGGTGGGGGCCAATGCTTCCGCGGCCACGCGCGATTCCTTCCGAAAGAAATTGCGTGACGGCGAACTCGACGAAAAAGAAATCGAGGTCGAGCTTCCGGCGCAGAGCCAAGGCGTGCCTTTGTTCGAATTGCCGAATATGCCTGGCGCATCGGTCGGCGCCATTTCGATCGGCGATATTTTCGGCAAAGGTTTCGGCCAGCGCGCCAAGCCACGGCGCATGACGGTGAAAGATTCGTACGAACCCTTGCTTGCCGCCGAGGCCGATAAATTACTGGATCAAGACCAACTGGTGCGGGAGGCGATCCAAGAAGTCGAAAGCAACGGCATCGTCTTCCTCGATGAGATCGACAAAATCTGCGCCCGTGACGGCCGCGCCAGCGGCGACGTCTCGCGTGAAGGCGTCCAGCGCGATCTGCTTCCGCTGATCGAAGGCACGACCGTCACCACCAAGCACGGCGCCGTAAAGACCGACCATATCCTCTTCATCGCGTCAGGCGCCTTCCATGTCTCGCGCCCCTCGGATCTGCTGCCAGAGTTGCAAGGCCGTCTGCCGATCCGCGTCGAACTCGCTTCGCTTACCGAAGAAGATTTCAAGCGCATCCTGACCGACACGGAAGCGAGCCTCATCAAGCAATATGTCGCGCTGATGCAGACCGAGGGCGTCGAACTTTCGTTTTCGACCGATGCGATCGACGCGCTCGCCCGCGTCGCGGCGCAGGTCAATGGCGCGGTCGAGAATATCGGCGCGAGGCGACTCCAGACGGTGATGGAGCGCGTTCTCGACGAGGTGAGTTTCTCGGCCCCCGACCGCTCGGGCGAGACGATCGTGGTCGACGCCGCCTTCGTCGAACGCAATATCGGCGACCTGGCGAAGAATACGGATTTGAGCCGGTTTATTTTGTAAGGATTGTCTTCGGTGAGGCGCGTCATGATTTGGCGCCTGTCTCCCGAGAAATTTCGAAGAATAAAGCGATGGGTTTGAAGCTTACGGCGCGTTTGGAGGCCGCCGCTTAGGCGCATTGTCCCTTCTTGCCTCCCGGCTCGCTGATTGCGATAAGACGGCCCCTTTTCAGCGATTTGGCGCCGAGTCCCTATGGCCAAGAAATTCCCCGAACTCGTCTTTTCCGGCGTGCAGCCGACCGGCAGCTTGCATCTCGGCAATTATCTCGGCGCTTTGAAACGCTTCGTCGAAATGCAGGCGACGCATCATTGCCTCTATTGCGTCGTCGATCTGCACGCGATGACCATGCCGCACGAGCCAAAGCAGTTGCGGGACGCCACGCGAACCGTGGCCGCGGCCTATCTGGCCTGCGGCATCGACGCCAAGCGCAACATTATCTTCAACCAGAGCCGCGTCGCCGAACATGCCGAGCTCGCCTGGGCGTTCGATTGCGTCGCCCGCATCGGCTGGCTGAACCGCATGACCCAGTTCAAGGAGAAGGCCGGCAAGGATCGCGAGAACGCCTCGGTCGGCCTCTATAACTACCCCGTGCTGATGGCGGCCGACATTCTCGTCTATCGCGCGACCCATGTTCCGGTCGGCGACGACCAGAAGCAGCATCTCGAGCTCGCCCGCGATATTGCGCAAAAATTCAACAATGATTTTGCGCAGCAAATCGCCGAAAACGGCCATGGCGAGGCCTTTTTCCCGCTGCCTGAGCCGCTGATCCAGGGGCCAGCGACGCGGGTGATGAGCCTTCGCGACGGCACGAAGAAAATGTCGAAGTCCGATCCGTCGGAATTCGCCCATATCGCCCTGACCGACGATTCCGATCTTATTGCGCAAAAAATCCGACGCGCGAAGACCGATCCGGAGGCGCTGCCGAGCGAAGTCGCTGGCTTAGGCGGGCGGCCCGAGGCCGACAATCTTGTCGGCATTTTTGCCGCTTTGGGCGACGAGACCAAGGCGGACGTGCTGCGCCAGTTTGGCGGCGGCCAGTTCTCGACTTTCAAAAATGCCTTGGCCGACCTGACCATCGCCAAGCTCGCGCCAATCCGCAGCGAGATTTTGCGGCTGAACGCCGACCCTGGCCATGTCGACGCGATTTTGGCGGAGGGCGCGGAGCGGGCGCGGGTCATTGCGCGGCCGATCATGGATGAGGTGAAGGATGTACTGGGGCTGATCCGGTAGGGGCTAGCTGGCCCTGCATAGCGCGCGTCGGGATGTTAATCCAGCAGAGCTGGCTAAATCCAAAACGATCTCGTTAGCCTTGTGCGCACGGCGTCCGTCTAATTTACGGATTATGCAGCATTTCTTTGAAAAATCAAAACGATAGAGGATTGTGGATGGGGCCTTTAAACCGTGCGGTCACGCGTCCGCCTGCGAGACGTGGCCAACGCGGTAGATCTGCACGCCGCCCTCGGCCGTTGGCTTTTCCCGCCACAGCCGAAATCGCACCCGAGTCCATGTCGTCGGCTCGAAGGCGGCCACCGAGGCCAGCGCGCCCTTCGCAACTTCGGCTGCAGCATCGTCGCTTTCGCGGCGCCGCAAATCGGCGAGCGGCGCGTAAGCCTCGGTGGCGAAAAGCTCGCGCGTCGCATATTGCGCTGCAGCAATATCAGCGGCGGTTTCAGCCCGCCAGACGACCCAGGTCGCCACTTCCGGCCAGCCGAAGGACGACGTCAGACCCTCGAAGCCGGGGCCGCAGATGAAATTGCTGAGGCCCTCGGCCTTGCGCCAGACATAGAAGGGCGCGTAGAGATTCTCCGCGCTGTCTTCGCCGCGTCGCGCCGTCAGATAGGCTTTGAACAGCAGCTTCGGGAAATTGTCAGTGAAGCCGCTCTTCTGAGCGATGCGCCGATCGATGATCGCCATGTCGTAGTCGGCGGGCAGGGTGAAACTATATTGCATGGCGATCATGGCTAGGCTCCCCCCGAGGGATTAGGCTGTCGCTTCGACGCCCCAGGCCTGACCGTCCGAGAACGACCAGTCCTCACGGCCGCCCGTCGCCTTATAGATGATCATGACATCCTGCGGCCGGACGCCGGGCTTCTCGGCCAGCAGCGTGACGAGCCGGCGATAGAAAGCCTGCTTGGTCGGGGTAGTCCGCGGCTTGCCGCCGGTGATGTCAAAGACGATGAAATCGTCCGAACGCGGGCCGCCGAGGTAGTGGCGATCGAAGACGAATTCGCCCGGCTCGAGTTGGTGGAAGGCCTGGAAGCGATCGTTCGCCGGCACATCGAAGGTGTCGACCATGGCGTGATCGAGCGCCGCGGAGATGGCGCGCAGATATTCCGGCGACTTGCCTTTGAGCAGGGTGATGCGGGTGAAGGGCATGGTCGGCTCCTGTCGAACAGAGGCGGGGGACTTGACATCGCGCCTTTTAGCGCCAGACGATTGTCCTGAAAACCGAATTATTTTTGACCGATAGTTCGATAAAGAAGGACTGTTAAATGGCGCGCGTCAATTTCGACCTCGATGTGCTGCGGACCTTTGCTGCGGGAATGGAGCTCGGCAGTTTCGCCAAGGCGGCCGATCGTCTCGGCCGCTCCACCTCCGCGGTCAGCGCCCAGTTGAAAAAGCTCGAAGAGCAGGCGGGGACGACGCTCCTTCGCCGGGAAGGCCGCGGCCTTGCGCTGACCGCCGCGGGCGAGACCATGTTGGCCTACGCCCGCCGCCTTCTCGACCTTAACGACGAGGCGGTCGCCGCGATCCACGCAGTCGAAATCGAGGGCTGGGTGCGGCTGGGCCTACAAGAGGATTTCGCCGAAACCTTTCTGCCCGCCGTCCTGGGACGTTTCGCAAGGGCGCATCCCAAGGTCCGTATCGAGGCGCGGGTCGCACGCAATATCGAATTGATCGACCGTGTGACGTCAGGCCGCCTCGATCTTGCGCTGGCTTGGGGCGATGGATCGGCCGGACCCTATGCGGAGCGCCTTGCGGAAATCCCGATGCGATGGATCGGTTCCGTCAGCCAGGAGCCGGTCTGGCGTCCCGCCGAGGGCGAGCCGATGCCGCTCGCGGCGCTCGAGGCTCCCTGCATTTTTCGAAATGCGGCGACGAAAGCGCTCGATAGAGCGGGCGCCGCCTGGCGGCTCGCGTTCGAAACGCCAAGCCTCGGCGGACTTTGGGCCGCGACAGCGGCGGGGCTCGGCATGACGGCGCGTACGGAAATCGGTTTGCCCGCCAGCCTCCGCGCGCTCGAGCTTGGCGAGAAGGAATTGCCGCCCCTGCCGCCTCTCAGCCTCGCTTTGCATCGCGCGGAAGCCTCGCCTGGCCCGGCGACGGCGCGCCTTGCCACGATCATGGTCGAGGAGCTTCGGCAGACGATCCCGAAATTGCGCGCCGCGGCATAAGTTATGGGCGGAGCCTAATGGCGCCGTCTCAACGCCATGCCGATGTTGATCCAGCTAAAGCCCATGAACAGCAGATCAATGCCGAGAAACAGGCCGAGGACATAAAGGCTCGAGATCGGCCAGTGCATCAGGATGATCGCGCCGAGCAGCATCGTAATGACGCCTGAAATTGCCGCCCATATCCATGGCGCGGTTTTCGGAAGCCTTAAGGCGAGGACAATTCGAAGCACGCCCGTCGCGACGAGGGCGGCGCCGATGAGAAGCGTAAAGACGCTCGCAGCGAGCAAGGGATTCTCAAAAACGAAGAATCCAGCCACAGCGTACAAGACGCCCAACAATATCCAGAGAATGAAGCCTTCCCAGGACTTCATCTGGAAGGCGCCGACAATCTCAAAGACTCCGGAAACGAGCATCATCGCGCCGATGATTGTAATCGAGACAAAGGTGGCGAAGAACTCGTTGCTGAGCGCGATGAGGCCCGCGACGACATAGACGGCGCCGAGCGCAACGATCCATCCCCATTTAGCGTGCAGCGCGTGCAAGCTTTCGCCTAAACTGTGCGGGTGACTACTTGTCGTCATGGCTACCCTCCCCTTCGACTCTCCGTTTGTATTCAATCCGCGGCGGCCCCATTCGGATCGGCCAGCCTGTGAAGCCGATCCGCCGCCGCTTGCGCGAAGCGCAACAGCACCGCCCGCCGCGTCGCGGGAGCAAGCTTCTGTTGCCGCGCCTCGCGCACAATCGCCGCGCCATAGGCGTCGGCGACGATAAGGCCGGCGTCTTCCGGCATGATCTCGATCGGCACCGTCTCGCAAATAGCGAAATAGAGCCTATCGCAATGATCGAGGTAATCGCGCCATTTATTGTCGGCGCGAAAATCGGCGACAGAGGACTTGATCTCGACGATGAGGATCGCGCCGTCGCCGCGCAACGCGACGACATCGGCGCGACGTCCGTCGAGCAGGGGCAATTCCGTCACGCTCGAATAGCCATGGGCGCGCAACATGCGGCGAAGTCCCCGAGCGATGAACAGCGCCGTCTCGGATTGGCGGCCGTCGATGAGGCCCGGCGGCGTCAGCGAGGCGCCCGGCGGTTCGGCGAAGCCCTCGACGCTCATGCGCGCCGCTCGGCAAGAATCATCGCCGCCGCCTTCTCGGCGATCATCAAGGTCGGCGAATTGGTGTTGCCGGAAGTGATGCGCGGCATGACCGAAGCGTCGGCGATGCGGAGAGCGCGAAGGCCCCTTACTCTCAGACTGGGGTCGACCACGGCCTTGGAATCATCGTCCGTACCCATTTTCGCCGTGCCGACGGGGTGAAAAATCGTCGTGCCGATGTCGCCGGCGGCCTTGGCGAGATCCTCATCGCTCGTCCGCGCAGCGCCGGGGAGCAGCTCCTCAGGCCTATAGGACGCAAGCGCCGGCGCGGCGGCGATCCGGCGCGTCAACTTGATCGCTGCGGTCGCAACGCGGCGATCCTCTTCCTCCGAGAGATAGTTCGGACGGATGTCCGGCGGCGCAGCCGGATCCTTGCTCGCCGCATGGACCGCGCCGCGACTTGCAGGCCGCAGATTGCAGACGCTGAGGGTGATCGCCGGGAATTTATGCAAGGGCTCGCCGAAGCGGTCGAGCGACAAAGGCTGCACGTGATATTCGACATTGGCGGTCGCATAATCCGACGAAGTCTTCGCGAAAATGCCGAGTTGCGACGGCGCCATGGTCAAGGGACCGCGCCGCCGGAAAGCAAAATCGACCCCCATCAGGCCGCGCCGGACGAGCGATTGATAATCCATATTCAGGGTGCGCGCGCCGGAGACCTTGAAGATCGTACGGAGCTGCAGATGATCTTGCAGGTTTTCGCCGACGCCGGGAAGCGCGTGAACGAGAGGGGCGTCGATACGCGCGAGAACCTCCGGCCGGCCAACGCCGGAAAGCTCTAGAATATGCGGCGTGCCTATGGCGCCTGCCGTCAGCACGATTTCGCCATGCGCGCGCGCCTCCAGTGTCTCGCCGTCCCGCTTGTACCGCACCGCAACCGCGCGCCCGTCTTCGATCATGATTCGCTCGACTTGCGCATGGGTGACGAGCGCCAGATTCTTGCGGTGAAGAATGGGCTTCAAGAAACCTCGCGCGGCGCTCCAGCGCACGCCGCGCTTTTGATTGACGTCGAAATAATCCGAGCCTTCGTTGTCGCCGCTATTGAAATCGTCCGTCTTGCGAATGCCGACTTGCTCGGCCGCTTCCCGCACCGCATCGAGGATCGGCCAATGTAGGCGTTGCCGCTCGATGCGCCATTCGCCGCCCACGCCATGCATGTCGTCGGCGCGGCCGTGATAGTCCTCGTGTTTCTTGAAATAAGGCAGGACATCGTCCCAACCCCAGCCGGTGAGGCCCAATTGACGCCAGCCGTCGTAATCGGCGGCTTGGCCGCGCATATAGATCATGCCGTTGATCGCTGAACAGCCGCCGACGACGCGACCGCGCGGATAGGCGATCGCGCGGCCGTTGAGGCCTGGCTCGGCTGCGGTTTTGAACATCCAATCGGCGCGCTTGTTTCCGATCGCATAGAGATAGCCGACGGGAATATGGAGCCAGATCCAATTGTCGCGTCCGCCCGCTTCTAACAGCAGGACTTTGTTGCGCTCATCGGCGGAGAGACGATTGGCGAGCAGGCAGCCCGCCGTCCCGGCGCCGATGACGATGTAGTCGAAGGTACGCGGCTCACTCATTGGGCGCGGAAGCCTTTCCTCCCCTGCGAAGCGGGGTCGGATTTGCGCCTGCCCTCTTCATCCTGTCACCGCCCAGCACGCGACATCCCGCGCTCGCTTCAGCTCCAGCGTCGGATCCTCGACCCTGCAGCGATCCATGACCAGCGGGCAGCGCGGGTTGAAGGGACAACCGCTCGGCGGATTGAAAGGCGAAGGCAGCTCGCCGGAAAGGATGATCCGCTCCCGTTTAGCGTCGGGATCGGCCATTGGCGTCGCCGAGAGAAGCGCCCGCGTATAAGGATGCTGCGGATTCGAAAAGATCGCTTCGCGCGATCCTGTCTCAACGACATGGCCGAGATAAATCACCATCACCTCGTCCGCGATATGACGCACGACCGAGAGGTCATGCGAAACGAAGACATAGGCGAGCTTATACTCCTCCTGCAGCGCCGCCAGAAGATTGAGCACCTGCGCCCGGATCGAAACATCGAGCGCCGAGACCGGCTCGTCGAGGACAAGAATTTTCGGCTTGAGCATCAGCGCGCGGGCGATGGCGATGCGCTGGCGCTGACCGCCGGAGAACATATGCGGGTAGCGCCGATAATATTCCGGCCTTAAGCCCACTTTGGCCATCATCTCGCGCGCCGCCTGCTCGCGTTCGCGGGCGGAGAGTTTCGTGTTGACCAGCAAAGGTTCTTCCAGCGCCTTACCGATGCGCTGGCGCGGATTGAGCGAGCCATAGGGATTTTGGAAGACGATTTGCACTTCCCGGCGCAGACGCTTGCGCGTCTCTTCATTGGCGTCGACGACGTCCTCGCCGTCGATGATCAAAGCTCCCGAAGTCGGTTCTTCGAGAAGCGTCAGCAGCCGCGCCAGCGTCGATTTGCCGGAACCGGATTCGCCCACCACGGCAAGAGTCGCGCCCGCTTCAAGCCGCAAGGACGCGCCGACCAGGGCTTTGACGGTCGCAGCGCCCGCGAAGAGCCCACGCGAGACCGTGTAGTCGCGCGAGAGCCCGCGCGCTTCCAGCACAGCGGTCATGGCTGCGCCTCCTCGGTCGCCTTGAGCGGAACGCCGCCGACCAAGGGCGTATGGCAAAGCGCGCGGCCGAGGAGAGAGGCCGCATGCGCCGGCGCCTCGGCGCGGCATCGGTCGAATGCGAAAGCGCATCGCGGCGCGAACGGGCATCCGCTCGGCTTGTCGAACTGTCCCGGCACGACGCCAGGGATCGATGGTAGGCGGCGTTCACGCGCGCGTTCCGGCAAAGCGGCGAGCAAGGCCGCCGTATAAGGATGATGCGGATCGGCGAACAGCGCCCGCGTCGTATTGGTCTCGACCTGTCGACCGGCATATTGCACGGTCACGCGGTCCGCGGTCTCGGCGACGACGCCCATATCATGCGTGATCAGAACGAGGCCCATCCCGTTCTGACGGCGCAGGCTGAGCAGAAGATCGAGGATCTGCGCCTGAATCGTGACGTCGAGCGCCGTTGTCGGTTCGTCGGCGATCAAGAGCTTCGGCCGGCAGGCGAGCGCCATCGCGATCATCACGCGCTGGCTCATGCCGCCGGAGAGCTGATGCGGAAACGAATGGGCGCGCCGTTCCGGATCGGTGATGCCGACTTCCGCCAGGAGTTCGGCGACGCGGCGCTTTCGCGCCGCCCGGTCCATGCCGAGATGCGTGCGTAACACTTCGGCGATCTGAAACCCTGCGGTGAAGCATGGATTGAGCGACGACATCGGCTCCTGGAAGATCATCGCTATGTCTCTGCCGATGATCGCGCGCCGCTCCCGGTCCGAGAGCCTGCGCAGATCATAATCCTCAAACGTGAGACGATCGGCGGTCACCGTCGCGGTATGCGGCAGCAGCCCCATCACGGCGAGCATCGCGACCGATTTGCCGGAGCCGGACTCGCCGACAATGGCGACGACTTCATTGGGTTCGACATTGAGGTCGACGCCATCGACGACTTTGAAAGAGCCGTGACGGGTGGCGAAAGTGACCGAGAGATTGCGGATTGCGAGCAGGGACACGTCTCAGCTCCGCCGCATCTTCGGATCGAGCGCGTCGCGCAAGCCATCGCCCGTCAGATTGATCGCGATGACGGTAATGACGATGGCGAGGCCGGGTAGAGTCACGATCCAGGGATCGGAGCGGATGAATTCGCGCGCATCGGCCAGCATCGCGCCCCATTCCGGCGTCGGCGGCTGCGCGCCAAGGCCGAGAAAGCCGAGGCCCGCGGCTTCGAGAATCGCGGTGGAGACGCCGATCGCAGCCTGTACGATGTAGGGCGCGAGGCAATTGGGCAGCACGGTCATGATCATCAGGCGCAACGGCCCGACGCCGGAGGCTTTGGCGGCGGTGACATATTCTTTCGCGAGTTCGCTGATCGCCGAAGCGCGCATCAGGCGCACATAAGTCGGCATATAGACGATCGTGATTGCGATGATCGTATTGAAAAGGCTGGGGCCGATAATGGCGATGACAAGGACGGCGAGAACCAGGCTCGGTAAGGCCCAGATCACGTCGGTGAGGCGCGATATGGCGACATCGACGATTCCGCCGAAATAGGCCGCCGCAAGGCCGAGCGCAACGCCGATCACCGAGGAAAGGCCCATCACCGCCAGTCCGATGAAGAGCGAGATGCGCGCGCCATAGATCAGGCGCGAAAGCGTGTCGCGGCCGAGTCCGTCGGCGCCCAGGAAGAATTTGCTCGTTCCGCCCGCCCAAATCGGCGGGGCGCGAACGGCGTCGCGGAACTGCTCGATCGGCGAATGCGGCGCGAGGACATTGGCGAAGATCGCACAGAAGACGATGACGACTAGCACGCAGAGTCCGAAGACTGCGCCTTTATTCTCGCGATAAACCGCCCAGAAAGCGGCGAGTTCGCCGGCGGTTTCGCGGGGTTCGGTAGAGGCGAGGGTTTCGGGGACGGCGGTCATGGGCGAGTCCGCCCCTGCGAAGCGGGGGAGAGCGGATTGACGCTACCGCGCATGCCGGATCCTCGGATTGATCACGCTGTAGAGCAAATCCACCACAAGGCTGACGAAGATCACTACGGTCGAGATCAACATCACGCCGCCCTGCAGCGCCGGATAGTCGCGGCGAAAGATCGCTTCGATCAGCCATTTGCCAACGCCGGGCCATGAGAAGATCGTCTCCGTCAGGACCGCTCCGGAAAGGAGCGCGCCGATGGAAAGGCCGATCACGGTCACGACAGGAATCATGGCGTTTCGGAGGGCGTGCAGCCCGATGACGCGGAAGGGCGAAAGTCCCTTGGCGCGAGCGGTGCGTACGTAGTCTTCGTTGAGCACTTCCAGCATGGAGGACCGCGTCATTCGCGCGACGACCGCCAAAGGCAACGTCCCCAGCACGAAAGCCGGGAGTATCAAATGATGCAACGCATCGAGAAAAGCCCCCTGCTGATCGGAAAGAGCAGCGTCGATCAGCATGAAGCCGGTCACCGGCTCGAAATAATATTTGATGAGATCGATCCGCCCGGAGACCGGGGTCAGGCCCCAGCGCTCGGAAAGTAGCATGATAAGCAAGAGACCCCACCAGAAGATCGGCATTGAAAAGCCGGTCACTGACGCGCCCATCAGAAGCTGGTCAAAGATGCTGCCGCGTTTGACGGCGGCGACCGCGCCGGCGGGAACGCCGATGACGACCGCGATCATCATGGCGGAGAAGGTCAGCTCTAGAGTCGCTGGAAACAGCGTCAGGAACTCGCTGAGCACGGGATTGCTGGTCGAGAGCGAGACGCCGAAGTCGCCGTGCAACAGTTTCCAGACGTAATCGAAAAATTGTTTCCACACCGGCTGATCGAGCCCAAGCTGATGGCGGAACATCGCCAGACGCTCCGGCGAAATGCCATGCTCGCCGACGCGAACTTCGACCGGATCGCCCGGCACGAGCCTGATCGCGACGAAAGTGATGAACATCAACGCGACGAAGGTCGGGATGGTCAACACAATCCGGCCGAAGATAAAGCGGAGCACGATCGTTACGCCTTGTACTGCGCGTTCGTCCGCTGCGGCTTCCCCTTACCCCAACCCTCTCCCGCAAGCGGCAGAGGAGGCGCGTCCGGCCCTTCATCGCCGGCGAGAAAAGAAGCGGGACGGCGGCGGGAGCCCTTCTCCCGCCTGCCGAAGAAGGTCGCCGCGAAGCGGCCGGATGAGGGCGAGCCGCCAGCCGCCATGGCCAGGCGGGCCTACTGCTTGATATCGACGCCTTGGAACTCGTGCCGGCCGAGCGGGCTCTGTTTGAAGCCGGTCACGTCGGCGCGCATGGTCTCGAACACGATCGAGTGAGCGAGTTTCATGTCCGGCGCCTCTTCGTGCTCGATCTCCTGCATCTTTTCATAAAGCTTGGCGCGTTCGCCCTGGTCCGACAGGCTGCGCGCCTTCACGAGCATTTCGTCATAATCCTTGTTGCACCATTTGGTCAGATTCTGTCCGCCGATGCGGGCGGCGGCGCAGCCTCGCAGGAAGAAGAAATTGTCGGGATCGCCATTGTCGCCGGTCCAACCCATCTGGCCGGTGATGTGTTCGCCCTGCTGCAGGCGCTTGCGATACTCGCCCCATTCGAAGGTCTTGAGTTCCGCATTGACGCCGATCTTGGCGAGGTCGGCCTGCATCATTTCGGCGATACGCTTGCCGTTGGGATTGTACGGCCGCTGAACCGGCTGGTACCAAAGATCGATGTTGAGCGGCGTCTGCACGCCTGCCGCGGCCAACATCGCCTTGGCCTTCTCGGGGTCGTAAGCATAGTCCGCCACTTTGTCGTTGTAGCCCCAAAGCGTCGGCGGAATGAGATTCTTCGCCTTCTGACCGGCGCCGAGATAGACGTCGCGGACGATCGCGTCGCGATCGATCGCCATGTTGAAGGCTTGGCGGACCTCCTTCTTGTCGAAGGGCGGCTTCAAGACGTTGAAGGCCCAATAGGCGATGTTAAGGCCGGGCTGCGAAATGACCTTGAGCGACGGGTCTTTCTGCATCTCCGGCAAGTCCGCCGGGCGCGGCGCGATCATGAAATGACATTCACCGGTTTTCAACTTGGCGTAACGGGCGGTGGGATCCGGCGTGATCGCAAAGACCAAATCATCGACGAGCGGTTTTTCACCCCAATAATTCTTGTTGGCTTTGTAGCGGATCACGGCGTCCTTTTGATAGGCGACGAAAGCGAACGGCCCAGTGCCGACCGGTACTTGATCGAACTGCTCAGGCGTTCCCTTCTTCAGTAGATAGTCGGCGTATTCAGCCGATTGGATCGTCGCAAAATCCATGGCCAGATCGGCGAGGATGGTGATGTTCGCCTCTTTCAGCTTCATCACGATCGTGTAGTCGTCTTTCTTTTCGATCGACTCGAGAAGATCGGGCATCGCCATGTCGTTGAAATAGTCATATTTCCCGCCGGAGACTTTGAAGTAGGGATGCTCCGGCTTCCATTGCCGATTGATGGAGAAGAGGACGTCGTCGGCGTTAAACTCTCGGCTCGGCGTGAAATCCTTGGTGGCGTTGAATTTGACGCCTTTCCTCAGATGGAAGGTGATCGTCTTGCCGCCGTCGGTGACGTCCCAACTCTCCGCAAGACCAGGACCCACCTCTGTGGTTCCTCGCTTGAATTCGACAAGCTGATCGAAGGCCGGACGTGCGGCGTCGAAGCTGGTGCCGGTGTCGTTAATGGCGGGGGTGAAATTCTCCGGGCTTCCTTCCGAGCAGTAAACGAGGGTTTTCGCCGAGGCGGCCGTCGAAGCAAGCAATAAAGCGGCAAGGCCGTACACCGCGATTTTCGAATATTTCATGGCTTACCCCTATGATTGTCGCGCCAATACCCTCACTGCATCACTCTCGCGCAAGCGGGAAACCATTGCCAGGCTAAGTTCCGGCGCGGCGGTTCTGGTTTCCCGCTTGAGCGGGAATGACGCTTCAAAGGTCGCTAGCAAAAAACGCGCCCGCCGGATCCGACCGGCGATTGCGCGCTATCGAAGCCCGTTTTTGCGGTGCTGGCAACGGGTCATACGGAAGCGCACCTCGCGCTTCATTCACAAGGAGTCGATGAAGCCCCGCTTCGCGAGATCGGCGATGACCTGATCGGCGAGCGCCTCAGCGCTCTCACGCGACGACTCCAGAACTATCTCGGCGGCTTCCGGACGTTCATAGGCTTGGTCGACGCCGGTGAAATTCTTGATCTCACCGGCCAACGCCCGCTTGTAGAGGCCCTTCGGATCGCGCGCGACGAGGACGTCGAGCGGCGCGTCCACGAATATCTCCATGAACTCTCCCGGCGCCGCCAATTCGCGCGCCAATTGCCGTTCGGCTCGGAACGGCGAGATGAACGAGCAAAGAACGATCAAGCCGGCGTCGGTCATCAGCCGCGCCACTTCGGCGACGCGGCGGATATTCTCGACTCGGTCGGCGGCGGTGAAGCCGAGGTCCTTGTTCAAACCATGACGAACATTGTCGCCGTCGAGCATGATCGTGTGAACGGCGCGGGCGTGAAGCTTGGCTTCGACAATATTGGCGATCGTCGACTTGCCGGCGCCGGAAAGGCCGGTGAACCAAAGCATAACCGCGCGCTGATGCTTGAGTCGGGCGCGCGATTCGCGCGTGACTGTCAATTCTTGCAAATGCACATTGGTCGCGCGGCGCAGGCCATGAGCGACCAGCCCGGCGGCGGCCGTCTCATTGGTGGCGCGATCAATCAAAATGAAAGCGCCGGTCTGGTGATTGTCCGCATATGGGTCGAAGGCGACGGGCGTCGTCATCGCCAGATTGCAATAGCCGACTTCATTCAAGGAAAGGGTCTTGCCGGCAAGTTTCTCCAAAGTGTTGACGTCGACGCGATGGCGGAGCTCGGTGACTGTGGCGGGAACCGTCTTGGCGCCGATCTTCATCAGATAGGAGCGACCCGGTAGCAGGCTCTCAGCGCTCATCCAGATGACATGCGCCGCAAATTGGTCCGCGACCTCTGGGCGACGATCGGGCTTGGCGAAGACATCGCCGCGCGCGACGTCCACCTCATCGGTCAAGGTGAGCGTCACCGCGGCGCCGGCGGCCGCTGCTTCG
>JASLHV010000414.1 GCA_030153205.1 Roseiarcus sp.
CGTAGTCGCGCAAAAAAACGATCGCCATCATCGCGCCCAATGCCGTGGCCGCGCCGCGACAGGCGAAATCGAGACCGAGGAGGCCCGCGCTGGTCACTCTTTCAAGGCGCCTTTCCGCGCATGGGTCTTGTCGCGATCAATCGTCTTTCAGACATGCCTATACGACGGCGCCGCGCCGGGCGAAAAGGGCGCCGCGGCTTCGAGCCAATTGGCGCCCTCGCCAATCAAATCGAAGAATCCGACTCTCTGGCGCCGATGTCGGCCCAGTCGAGTTCTTCTTCCAACTCCCGATGCGCCTCCTGGCTGATCGCGCCTGTCGTACGAAGCGCCAGGACGGCGTTACGGGCGGCGCGGATAGCGCGCCGTCGCACGGCATCGACAGGCAGTTCACCGCGAAAGCGTCCTTGCGCATGGGCCTGGGCGTGATCGAGCGCTAGCCTGTATTCACGGCGTAGCAGTTCGGCCTCCTCGGACTTGTCGTTGTCTATTTCCGCCAAAGCAGCGCGAAAAGCGGCGGCGCGCCCCACGGACAATTCACCTTCGAAGGGACTGTCGGAGGCCATTTCAAGCCATACGATAATCGGCCTCAGTGTGAAGCCCTGCAGAACCAGAGTGCCGAGCACGACGGCGAACGCGGTCAGCAGCATCAAGTCCCGATGCGGAAAATGCTCCGGCAGCGCGAAGGCCGCGGCGAGCGTTACGATCCCGCGCATGCCGCACCACGACATGATCAAGCCGTGCTTTGTCGAGGGCGCTGCTTCGTCGGACCTATCTCGACGGTGAAAGACCTTGGTGAGCCGCGCAACGCCGTTTTCGATAAGCAGCCAGGCGAACCGCACCAGAATGATCGTCAGGAGCACGACGACAGACACGATGAGGTATTCCGCGCGGGTATCTTGATCGATGCGCGTCCAGACGGGTCCGATCTGCATGCCTATCAAGGCGAAGGCCAAGACATTGAGCAGAAGCACCATCGCATCCCATACGGCGGCTGATCTCAGGCGAATATGCGCCGGCATGGTTTCAGGCGTGAATTGCGCCAGCGTCAGGGCGTAGGCGACGGTCGTGAGTATGCCGGACAATCCCGAATGTTCAGCGAGAATCCAGACCGCGAGTGTCGCGACAAATTGCAAAATGATCAGTGTCGACGCATTGGCGATGCGCGTCATGAGCAAGATCATCAACCGGCCGCATGCGTAGCCAGCGACGAGGCTGCCGACCAGCATCAAAAGCGCCATTGGCGCGAAGGCTCCGATGCCGGCTTGACCCATCGTCGTAACGCCGACGGCAATCCTATAGATCAGGAGCGCGCTTGCATCGTTCAGCAAGCTCTCGCCCTCGAGTATTTTGAGAACGCGCCGCGGCAGTTTCAGATGATTAAGAATTGCCGCCGCGGCCGCCGCGTCGGGAGGCGCGACGAGCGCGCCGAGAGCAATAGCGGCCGCCCATGGCAGATCGGGAACGAAGCGCCGGACCACGAAGGCGACGACGATGGTGGTCAGACCAACAGCGCCGATCACCAGGGATGCGATCGGCAGCCAATATCGCTTCAGATCGCGCAGAGACGTTTGGTACGCAGCATCGCCTAGGACAGGCGCGACCAGAACGGCAAGCGCCAGATCCGGCTCGAGAGTCCAATCGGGCGCGCCCGGGAGCGCAACCAGCGCGGCGCCGCCGATCGCCAAAAAGGTCGGGTAAGGTACGCCCAAACGACGCGCGAACGCGGACAATAGCAAAGAGCCCGCGACGAGTGCGAGGGTCCATTCCAAACTGGACAAGAAAGGGCCTCCATTCGTGGGTGGCAATAAAATCGAGCCCGAAGGGGTTGCTGAAAAAGAATCGATCAACTACACTTACAAGTAAATTAAGCTGGCGAGAGGAGGGCGCCGAATCGAAGTGAACTATTAGCCGGATAAATTTCCGTCCAAAGTATATCGAGAATTGCTTGCTTCGGCATAGCGGCGATCGGCAACACGGTCCGCAGCCTGGCTTGATCCCAGATAATTGTTCTTTTGCTGTGGCGACCTCGGCATGGCGCGGCGACTCTCTGCCAAAAAAGGCGGCAAACGGCGGAGCCCATTATGGCCTATGAACTCAAGATCAACGGTGAAAAGCACATCGTCGACGCCGAGGGCGACACCCCTCTATTGTGGGCGCTGCGCGATATTCTTGGCATGACCGGAACCAAGTTTGGCTGCGGCATGGCGCTCTGTGGCGCTTGTACTGTTCACATCGACGGAGCGGCGACGCGTTCTTGCATTACGACGATCGATAGTATCGGCCAATCAGCAATCACCACGATCGAGGCGATCCACGAGACAGCCAATGGACGCAAGATCCAGGATGCATGGCTCGAAATCGAAGTCAGCCAGTGCGGATATTGTCAGCCCGGTCAGATCATGTCGGCTGTCGCCTTGCTGAACGAAAATCCTCATCCGAACGACGGCGATATCGACAGCGCCATGTCCGGGAATATCTGTCGATGCGGGACTTATAATCGAATTCGCGACGCGATCATGCGAGCATCGACAATGTAGCCCGAGCGTCCATGCCGCGCAAAGCGAAATCGTGTCGTACTCGTCGAAGGCGGAAAAAAGAGGATAACCATGACGGTCTTTCCAGTCATCGATCGAACGGCGCGCCTGAGACCGTCCCGGCGTGATTTTCTCACTGCCGGCGCCGCAGCAGGCGGCGGTCTGCTGCTGTCGATGTCTTTGCCGGAAGCATCGCAGGCTCAGACTGAGCCGCCGTCGAACGCAAACCCCAAGGCGTCGTCCCCGGATCCCAACACCTTCATCCGGATCGGCGGCGACGGACGCGTCACGATGATCATGCCCATGGTTGAAATGGGACAGGGCGTCTACACCGCGCTTCCGATGTTGCTCGCCGAGGAGCTCGAAGTCGATTTCGCGAGCATTGTGCTGGAGCACGCGCCACCGAGCGATAAACTTTACGGCAATCCAAGTTATTTCCTACAGGTCACCGGCGGCTCGTCGACCGTTTATAGTTTCTGGAACCCGTTGCTCCGGGCGGGCGCCGCCGCTCGCCAGATGCTGATCGCGGCGGCGGCTGCAAAGTGGGGCGTCGATCCCGGACAGTGTCGCGCCGAGAAGGGCGTCGTAATCCACGAGGCGAGCGCGCGGCGGGTCGGTTACGGCGAACTCGCGAGTGCGGCTGCCGCGACGCCGATCCCAGAACACATCGTATTAAAGGATCCGAAGACTTACAAACTGATTGGCGCGCCGATCAAACGACTCGACTCGCCGCCAAAGGTACGCGGCGCGGCGCAATACGGCATTGATGTTCGCTTGCCCGGAATGAAGATCGCGGCGGTCGCCGCTTCTCCGGTGCGCGGCGGCAAGTTGATGAGCCTCGACGACACGAGCGCACGCAAGACGCCCGGCGTGCGGGACGTCATCAAGCTCGACGATGTTGTGGCCGTCATTGCCGACCACAATGGCGCGGCGCGAAAGGGCCTTGCAGCGCTGGCTATCAAGTGGGACGACGGTCCCAACGGCGGGTTTTCAAGTGAGAAGCACGTGCGCGCGCTCAAGGCGGCGGCGCAGCGGCCGGCGACGAAGGTCGCGCGGAACGACGGCGATGTCAGGGCGGCGGACGCCCGCGCCGCCGTTCGGCTCGAAGCAGAATACGAGTCGCCTCTGCTCGCGCATGCGACGATGGAGCCGATGAACTGCACCGTTCATGTGCGTCAGGATGCTTGCGATGTCTGGCTCGGCACGCAAGCCCCCGTCTGGGTACAGAAAGATGTCGCAGAGGCCATCGGCCTGCCCATCGAAAAAGTCGCGGTTCACAATCAATATCTGGGCGGCGGTTTCGGGCGCCGGGGCTGGACGGATCACGCGGTTCAAGCGGCGCGTATTGCCAAACAGGTCGACTATCCGATCAAGGTGATCTGGAGCCGGGAGGAGGATATTCAACACGATTTCTACCGGCCTTACTATTACGACAAGCTGAGTGCGGGTCTCGATAGTTCGGGGCGTCCGGTGAGCTGGTCGCATCGCGTCGTTGGCGGCTCGGTTCTCGAGCGCATGATGCCGATGTTCGTCGTGGATGGTTTTGATTTCGATATGGTCGAGGGCGCGGCCGGCCCTTATGATTTTGCTAACGCGCTGGTCGACTACGTCAATTATCAGGATCCCGGTTTGCCGATCGGCACATGGCGCGGCGTCGGGGTCACGCATAATGCTTTTGTGGTCGAGTCCTTCATCGATGAATTGGCTTTCAGCGCCGGTCGTGATCCCATCGAATATCGGGCCGCGCTGCTCACGAAAAACCCCCGCGCCCTTGGGGTGCTGAATCTCGTGGCCGAGAAGGCCGGCTGGAAAGAGCCGCTACCGCCGCGCAGCGGACGCGGCGTCAGTCTCCTATCTGGGTTCAAGAGTCACATGGCGCAAGTCGCTGAGGTGGCCGTCAACAAGAGCGGCCAGATTCGCGTGGAGCGAGTAACCTGCGCCGTGGATTGCGGAAGATACGTAAACCCCGACACGATCGTCGCTCAAGTTCAGAGCGGAATCATCTTCGGCTTGTCGGCCGCCCTGTATGAAGAGATTACTTTCGTCAATGGCCGCGTCGAGCAGAGCAATTTCGATACGTTCCGGGTGCTACGTATCGACGAAGCGCCGAAGATCGATGTTCATATCGTGAAGAACGACGAGGCGCCGGGAGGCATCGGCGAGCCAGGCGCCTCGGCGATTTTCCCTGCCGTGGCCAACGCCGTGTTCGCCGCGACAAAGGTTCGGCTGCGCAAGCTTCCCTTAAGTGAGGACGCGCTGAAGTCGGCTTGATTGCCTATGCCGGTCAGACCGCCTGCTTGAAGACGGAACGAGATTGGCTACGTCGTCGGCTTCGTCCGTTGCATGCTCGCCCGATCCTCGATACGCGTCCACCAAGACTTCAGCTTGGGATAGCTGGCCGTCATCTCGCGTCCTTCCGGCGCAAGAACGAAGTAGTAAAACATCGGCGCCAAATGGAGGTCCGCCAGGGTCAAGGCGGACCCGACCAGCCAATCCGCCTCGGGGATGATATCGGAAAGCGCCTTTAGGCATGTCGGCGCTTTGGCGAGGGCCGCGGCAAGCCGTGCTTCATTGGGGATCTCGCCCCTTCGACGCTTCGAAACGCTCTCGACGTAAACACCCCAGACGAGGGTCGGGTAGATATAGGCGTCGGCAACGCCGATGATCTGATTGACGCGCGCTCTTTGGCGAGGATCGACGGGCTGAAGGCGCGGTCCGGCAAAGGCTTCGTCGATATAGCGAGTGATCGCGCCGGTCTCGTAGAGTTGAAAGCCGTCATGCTCGAAAGCGGGGATTCGGCCAAAAGGCTGCCGCTCGAGATAGGACGCGGGCGGCCCGTCTTTCGCAAAGACGTCGACCGGCTTCAGATCGTAATCGACGTTCTTTTCCTCGAGCGTCAACCGTACTATGCGCACATAGACGCTGTAGTCGGCGCCGAAAACGCAGGGCTTGAGCATCGCGGGTCTGGACGAACGCACCTTTGCGGCGCTTTCGTCCAATCGTCCTATATCGCCGCTTGCGGGGCGACGCCGGTCGGCCGCCCGAGTTGGTTGGCGTAGTCGATGTAGAGGCGCGACGCCGCCGCTGCGGTCGCCGCCACGATCATGACGCTGAAAGCCGCTTGGATCGCGACGCTGATCAGCCAGCCGATCAGCGGTATCATGAAACAGATGAACAGAACGATCGAGACGACGACTGCCGCTGGCAGGATGAGGCATAGCAAGATGAAGAAGACGCGCCAGGAATGGCCTTTGGTGTCGGCCATCGCGTTCCGCCATTCAGCGCCGGGCGCATCGACCGCGACGGCGGGGAAAACGATGAGGACGCGCACCGCGATGATTGCGACAATGATCGAGACGATGAGGCTAATCAGTCCGCCGAAAGCCGAAGTTCCGGTCGGCGAAATGAAATGTGAGCGTAAGAGTTGCGGAATGAACGAAATGACGAAGAGGCCGACGAGGAAGGTCAGAAACTTCACAAAACGTGGATCTTGCGTGTCGATCCGATAATTGTCGTTGGTCTCGCCGAGCACCAAAAATCGATGCACGGCGATCGCGAGAGGCGTCAATAGTAAGGCTTGAACGCCTACGTAGATCAAACCAAGCAGAGACGCGAGCAGGCCCGTTCCGAAAATGACGCCCACGATGACCAGGCCGAAATAGGCGAGATTGAGCGAGGCCACGGCGATGATTGCGATGAGGAACAGGCTCGGCATCCGCTCGCGCGCGGCTAAGGCGTCCCGCCATGCTGTCATCGCTGTGCTGAATACGGAAGTGTGCGCCCCATTCGCCATTCTGCACCCCCGAATGTCCGGAGCCTTCTGGCGGGCTCGGGAGAATCCCCGTCGCTTCAGCGACCGCGGGCAGGGGAGCGTGGCGGATTGAGGCTGTCAAGCGCCTCGCCCGCGCCAATCCGCTCAAACCACAGTTTCAGAAGCCAGGGCGCAGTTCGTATGCGGATCGAGTTCGACCTGCAGGGTTGGGTGGCCGATCTTGAATGTATCGGCGAGACCCTCGGCGACATCGTGAAGAAAAGCATCGCCAGGATGTCCGGCCGGCATCACCAAATGGCACGTTAACGCGATCTCCGTCGTGCTCATCGGCCAAATATGCAGATCGTGAATGGCGGCGACGCCTTGCTGTCCTTCCAAAAACGCGCGCACTTTGGCCGGATCGATGCGACGGGGGACGGCGGCCATGGACATGCCGATAGAGTCCCGGAGCAGGCCCCAGGTTCCCCAAATGATGACGGCGTTCACCGCCAGGCTGACCAAAGGGTCGAGCCAGAGCCAGCCGGTCAACAGGATCACCAGGCCAGCCGCTACAACCCCGGCCGAGACCAGCGCATCGGAAGCCATATGCAGGAAGGCGCCGCGAAGGTTGATGTCGCCGTCGCGCCCCGAGGCGAAGAGCCAGGCTGTAACGCCATTGACGGCGATGCCGAGGGCGGCGACGACCATCACCGTCAACCCGGCGACAGGCTCCGGGCGCCCCAAGCGCAAGATCGCTTCCCAGGAGATCGCGCCGACCGTGATCAACAGGAAGACGGCGTTGAACAGGGCCGCCAAAATCGACGAGCCGCGAAAGCCGTAAGTAAAGCGGGGCGTCGGCGCGCGTTGCACCAGAATGCTGGCGCACCAGGCGACCAGGAGGCCGAGCACGTCGCCGAGATTATGCCCGGCGTCGGCGAGCAGCGCGACCGAATGGCCGAAAATCCCATAGACCGCTTCGACGATCACAAAGCCAGCGTTGAGGGTCGCCCCAATCGCGAAGGCGGTCCCGAAATGAGCGGGCGCGTGCGCATGACTATGGCCGGCATGATCATGATGATCGTGATCGTGATCGTGATCGTGACTGTGATCGTCATGGTGATCGTGAGCGTGACTCATGTCCTCGCCTCCGCCTCGGAGCGCATGTGAGCGTCAACTACCGCGATAGGTTGAATAGCTCCAGGGGCTCGTCAGCAACGGCACATGATAATGCGCCTTAGGGTCGGCGATCGCGAAACGGATCGGGATCACGTCCAGGAAGGGCGGCTCAGCGGTTTTTGTCCCTTGGGCGCGAAAGTAAGCGCCGATATGAAAGACAAGCTCGAAAGTCGCAACGCGCGCCTCGCCGGCCGAAAGCAGCGGCGCATCGGTGCGGCCGTCGGCGTTGGTGTCGACCGACTTGAGCAAAGTCCGCGCGCCCGTCGGCGCAATCTCGAACAATTCGATCGCGACGCCAGAAGCCGGTCCGCCGCGCACGGTGTCGAGAACATGGGTCGAAAGCCCGGCCATGAATATCGTCTCCTGCAGAGATGCGCTTCAAACATAGGCCATCGCGACGCGCAATCAGAGAGCGCCCGCAAATCCGATTGGACTTTGTCATCGGCCACGCTAGAAAGCCGCTCGCGATTTAGAAATGCCGAGATATCTGAGCGTCCGTTTTTTTGATCAAGGAATTTTTGCGAAAGACTTTCCATGCCCGAGATCACCGGAAAGACCCTGATCGAACGGGGGCCGAAGCCAGGGCCGTGTTTTCCGCGCGCCATTGAGGCGCTGCCGCATTGCGTCGGCGGACGTCCGTACAGTCATGACCTGCGACCGAGCAATGGCGTGATGGATGATCGCCGAGCAGGCGCCGGGGATCGACGTCAGGTATTTCTGCGGAGCGCCTGATATTTCCGAATTACCTAGCGCATATAACAGCGCGGCATCGGCGCGACGGCAAATCGAGCGAGTTCGCTGAAATCGTCGACGAAATATGCCGTTCCGCGATATGATGGCGGGCGATTGGCGCAAAACGCGCCGTGGCGAACGAAGCGCACAAAAAGGGTTTAGAGAATGGAAGGACGTCGACGGAAGAATTGCAGGACAGGCATAGCCGCCGCCGATATTGGTCGGATTGCTATATTGACCGGCCCGTGAGAAGACACCGCTGGATGGAAACCCCGCTTTGAAAGCGGATAAAGTTTAGGGAATGGAGGCTCCATGGCCGAGGGTGAGAAAGCCGTTGCGAACGGCGCTGACGCCGAAACCAAGGAATGGCTCGACGCGCTCGATTCCGTCGAAGCTTTTGAAGGAATGGACCGCGTCGACTCCTTGCTGGAGAACGTGGTCACAGCCGCCCGCCGCAAGGGCGCGCGCCTGCCTTTCGCCGCCAATACCGCCTATGTGAATACGATCCACACGCAGGATCAGCCTAAATATCCCGGCGACGGCGACATGGAGGCGGCGATCCGCCACGCGGTGCGCTGGAACGCCGCCGCGATCGTGGTTAAAGCGAACAAAGAATCTTCCGAGCTTGGCGGCCATATCGCCAGCTTCCAATCGGCCGCGACGCTCTACGAGACCGGCTTTACCCATTTCTGGCGCGCCGCCGACGACAAGCACGGCGGCGATCTTGTTTATTTCCAGGGTCATTGCTCGCCGGGCATTTACGCCCGCGCCTTTGTCGAAGGGCGATTGAGCGAGGAACAGCTTCTGAACTTTCGCCAAGAAGTCGGCGGCAAAGGACTGTCGTCCTATCCACATCCCTGGCTGATGCCGGACTTCTGGCAGTTCCCGACCGTATCCATGGGCCTTGGCCCGCTGATGGCGATCTACCAGGCGCGGTTCCTGCGCTATCTCGAACATCGCGGCATCGCTGACACGGCGACGCGCAGAGTCTGGGCTTTCTGCGGCGACGGCGAGATGGACGAACCGGAATCGCTCGGCGCCATTTCTCTCGCCGGGCGCGAGAAGCTCGACAATCTGATCTTCGTCATCAATTGCAATTTGCAGCGCCTGGACGGTCCGGTACGTGGCAATGGCAAGATCGTGCAAGAGCTGGAGAGCGATTTCCGCGGCGCCGGCTGGAACGTCATCAAATGTCTATGGGGTTCGAACTGGGATCCTCTGCTCGAGAAAGATACGACCGGCAAATTGCGCCAGTTGATGGAGGAATGCGTCGACGGCGAGTACCAGGATTTCAAATCGAAGAACGGCGCTTATATCCGCGAGCATTTCTTTGGCCGTTACCCCGAAACGGCCGCCATGGTCGCCGATTGGAGCGACGATCGCATCTGGGCTCTCACCCGCGGCGGACATGATCCGATCAAAGTCTACGCCGCCTACCACGCCGCCGCCGCGCATAAGGGTTCGCCGACGGTCATTCTCGCCAAGACCGTCAAAGGCTATGGCATGGGCGAAGCCGGCGAAGGCCAGATGATCGCCCATCAGCAAAAGAAGTTCGGTGACCAGGCGCTCAAAGCCTTCCGCAATCGCTTCAACATTCCGGTATCGGACGAGGAAATCGGCAAAGTACCGTTCCTCAAACTGCCGGAAGACGGCGCGGCGATGAAATACCTGCGCGAGAAACGCGGGGGCCTTGGCGGCTATCTGCCGGCGCGCCGGCGCAAGAGCGAGCCGCTGCAAATTCCCGAGCTCTCCGCTTTCGACGCGCTTCTCAAGGCCACGGCGGAAGGCCGCGAGATTTCGACGACCATGGCCTTTGTGCGCATTTTGACGACGCTGCTGCGCGATAAGAATATTGGACAGCGCATCGTGCCGATCGTGCCGGACGAAAGCCGCACCTTCGGCATGGAGGGCCTGTTCCGGCAGTTCGGCATTTTCAGTCAGGAAGGACAGCGCTACAAGCCGCAAGACGCCGATCAGCTCATGTACTATCGTGAGGATACGAAGGGCCAGATCCTGCAAGAAGGCATCAACGAGCCTGGCGCCATGGCTTCCTTCATCGCCGCCGCGACCTCCTATTCGACGTCGAATGCGCCGATGATCCCCTTCTACATCTACTATTCGATGTTCGGCTTCCAGCGCGTCGGCGACCTTTGCTGGGCGGCCGGCGACATGCGCGCCCGCGGCTTCCTGGTCGGCGGAACGTCAGGCCGCACGACGCTGAACGGCGAAGGGCTGCAGCACGAAGACGGGCACAGCCATATCCTGGCCTCTACGGTTCCGAACTGCATCGGTTATGACCCGACTTATTCCTATGAACTGGCGGTGATCATCCAGCACGGCCTCAAGCGCATGTATGTCGACAATGAGGACGTCTATTATTACATCACGACGCTGAACGAGAATTATCCTCATCCCGCCATGCCGGAAGGCGCGGAGGAGGGGATTCTGCGCGGCATGTACCTCTTGCGAAAGGTCGATGCCGAAAAGCCCGGTCTTCGCGTGCGGCTGCTCGGCTCCGGCGCGATCCTGCGCGAAGTCGAGGCGTCCGCCGAACTTCTCGCAAAGGACTATGGCGTCTCGAGCGAAATCTGGAGCGTCACGTCCTTCACGCAATTGCGCCGCGACGGTCTCGAGGTCGAGCGTTGGAACATGCTCCATCCGGAAGAGACGCCGCGAAAGTCCTATGTCGAGCAATGCCTGGCCAAGGGCTCGGGGCCGGTCATCGCTTCGACAGACTATATCAAGCTCATCGCCGACGGCGTTCGGCCTTTCGTGCCGGCGCGCTACAAGACGCTCGGCACGGACGGTTTCGGCCGCTCGGATTATCGCCGGCGTCTCAGGGCGTTCTTCGAAGTCGACCGGCGTCATGTCGCGCTTGCCGCGCTGAAGTCGCTCGCCGACGATCAGTTGCTGCCGTCGAAGACCGTCGCCGACGCACTCAAGCGCTACGAAATCGATCCGGAACGCGCGAGCCCGGCGCTGAGCTGAGTCGAAAAATAAAAGACGACCCCCGCGCCAAGGAGAAGCGCTCGTGGCCAATACAATCGACGTAAAAGTACCTGACATCGGCGATTTCAAGGACGTGCCGATCATCGAAATCCTGGTCAAGCCTGGCGATACGGTGAAAGCCGACGACCCGCTGGTTTCGCTGGAATCCGATAAGGCGACGATGGATGTGCCATCGCCGTCCGCGGGCAAGATCGCTGAAATTGTCGCCAAAGTCGGCGACAAAGTCGCGATGGGTTCGTTGATCCTGCGCCTGGAGGCGGCAGGGGATGCGCCGGCGGCGCCCGCGCCGAAAGCGGAAGCCGCCAAGGCGCCCGCGCCCGAGGCCAAGGAGGCGGCGGCGGCGACGCCAGCGCCCGCTCCCGCCGAAGCAACGCCCAAGGCTGCGCCGGCCGCGGCTGCGGATTTTTCCGGCGTTTTCGCTGGCCCGGCCGTGCGCCGGCTCGCACGCGAACTCGATATCGATCTGACCTCCCTGAAGGGCACCGGCGAGCACGGCCGCATCACGAAAGAGGATGTCAAAGCCGCACTGACTGGCCGTGCGGGTGGCGGCGGCGGAGGGGGCGGCGGCGCGCTCCCCGAAGTCCCAGCGGTCGATTTCGCGAAATTCGGCCCGGTCGAGACCAAGCCGCTTTCGCGCATCAAGCGAATCTCGGGACCGCGCCTGCATGCCTCCTGGGTCAATGTCCCGCATGTCACCCATTGCGATGAGGCGGACATCACGGATCTCGAAGCGTTCCGCAAGGGTCTCGACGACGAGGGCAAGGCGGATAAGAAGACGCCGTACCGTGTCTCGCTTCTGCCGCTGCTGATGAAAGCTTCGGTCGCGGCGCTGAAGACTTACCCGACGTTCAATGCCGCGCTGACCCCGGCCAAGGACGCGCTGGTGACGCGCAATTACTGGCACATCGGCGTCGCCGTCGATACGCCCGATGGGCTGGTCGTGCCCGTGATCAAGGACGTCGATCGCAAGGGCGTGATCGAACTCGCGCGCGAGCTGGGCGCGCTCTCGGCCAAGGCGCGCGACGGCAAACTCTCGCCGGCCGAGATGCAGGGGGCGAGCTTTACGATTTCATCGCTCGGCGGCATCGGCGGTACGGCTTTCACGCCGATCGTCAATGCGCCAGAAGTCGCCATTCTTGGCGTGGTGCGCTCGAAGATGGCGCCGGTCTGGGATGGCAAGGCTTTCGTACCGCGTTTGATGCTGCCGCTCTGTCTCTCCTATGACCATCGCGTCATCGATGGCGCGGCGGCGGCGCGGTTCATGCGCAAACTGGCTGGCGTCATCGAAGATATGAGACGCGTGTTGTTGTGAATGTTCCTCGTACCCGAGGCGTCATGGCCGGGCTCGTCCCGGCCATCCACGCGCCGATGAAGCGCACAACGGCGTGGATGCCCGGCACAAGGCCGGGCATGACGGTTGAAGAATGCTGCGCGACGGTTTCCCGGGAGTAAGATTTTATGGCGCGTGAGATCAAGCTGCCCGATATCGGCGACTTCAAGGACGTGCCGATCATCGAAATCCATGTGAAGCCCGGCCAGAAGGTCGCCGCCGAAGAGGTGCTGGTGACCCTCGAATCCGACAAGGCGACGATGGACGTGCCCTCGCCAGCGGCCGGCGTGATCGCGGAAGTCAAAGTCAAAGTCGGCGACAAGGTCAGCGAAGGCGCCGTGTTGGCGACGATGGAGGAGGGCGGGGCCGAAGCGAAGGCGGCGCCGGCCGCCGCTGGCAAGCCTGCTCCGGACAAGGCCGAGAAACCCGCGCCGGCGGCGCCCGCCGCCGCCAAGCCGGCCGAGGCCGCGCAGGCGCCGGCGGTGAGGGCGGACATCGAATGCGATGTCGTCGTCATCGGCTCCGGCCCCGGCGGCTATACCGCGGCGTTCCGCGCCGCCGATCTCGGCCAGAAGGTCGCGCTGGTCGAAAAGGATCCGATGCTCGGCGGCGTCTGTCTCAACGTCGGCTGCATCCCTTCGAAGGCTTTGCTGCACGCAGCCAAAGTGCTGGATGAGGCGGCGGACTTTTCGGCGCATGGCATCACATTCGGAGCCCCGAAGATCGATCTCAATCCGCTCCGCGCCTGGAAAGAGAGCGTCGTCAAGCGCCTGACCGGCGGCCTCAATATGCTCGCCAAGCAGCGCAAAGTAACGGTCGTCACCGGAACGGCGAAGTTTTCGTCGCCGCAGACGCTGAGCGTGGCGACCGCCGACGGCGCCAAGACACTGGCGTTCAAAAATGCGATCATCGCCTGCGGCTCCGAGCCGATCGCGCCGGGCTTCATTCCGAAGGACCCGCGTATCGTCGATTCTACCGGCGCTCTCGAGATCAAATCCGTTCCGAAGCGCATGCTCGTCCTCGGCGGCGGCATTATCGGCCTCGAAATGGCGACCGTGTACCATGCGCTCGGCGCGAAAGTGACCGTGGTCGAATTGATGGACCAGCTCATTCCCGGCGCCGATCGCGACATTATCGCGCCGCTCGCCAAGCGCATCGAGAAACGGTACGAGAAGATCCTGCTCAAGACCAAGGTGACGGCGGTCGAGGCGAAGAAGGACGGTCTGCACGTCGTCTTCGAAGGTCCTTCCGGCGAAACCAAGGACGTTTTCGACTTCATGCTGGTTTCGGTCGGCCGCCGGCCGAACGGCAAGATGGTCGGCGCCGAGGCGGCGGGCGTCAATGTCGACGAGCGCGGCTTCATCGCGGTCGACAAGCAGCAGCGCACCAATGTGCCGCACATCTTCGCGATCGGCGACGTCGTCGGCCAGCCGATGCTGGCGCATAAGGCGACGCATGAGGGCAAGGTCGCGGCCGAAGTCGCCGCCGGCCACAAGTCCTCCTTCGATGCGAAAGTCATCCCCTCCGTCGCCTATACCGATCCGGAAGTGGCCTGGGTCGGCGTCACCGAGAACGAGGCCAAGGCCAAAGGCGCAAAATTCGGCAAAGCCGTATTTCCGTGGGCGGCCAGCGGACGTTCGCTGTCGCTCGGCCGCGACGAAGGCCAGACCAAGACGCTTTGGGACGAAGAGACCGGCCGCCTCATCGGCTGCGGCATCGTCGGCCCCAACGCCGGCGACCTCATCGCCGAAGCCGCGTTGGCGATCGAAATGGGCTCGGAAGCCGAAGACATCGGCCTGACCATCCATCCGCATCCGACCTTGTCGGAGACTTTCGCCTTCTCCGCGGAAGCTTTCGCGGGGACGCTGACGGACCTTTATATGCCGAAGAAAAAGTAGGGGCGCGGGCTGCGTCATTCGCGCCATCGGCAAATGGCTTAAGCGATGA
>JASLHV010000422.1 GCA_030153205.1 Roseiarcus sp.
GGTGGCTTTCTCGCGCGAGGTCACGGATATTGGCGTGCGCTGGTTTGAGGAGCCCGTTCATTGGCCCAACGACCGTCTCGATATGGCGGCCGTACGGAGTCAAACCGGAATTCCCGTCTGCGCGGGACAAAGCGAGATCAGCCGATCCGGCTGCCGCGATCTGATGATGGCGGGCGCTATTGACGTCTGCAATTTCGACGCAAGCTGGGGCGGGGGGCCGACGGAGTGGCGACGTGTGGCTGCGCTCGCGGCTTGTTTCGCGGTCGAAATGGGCCATCACGAGGAACCGCAGATTTCGGCGCATCTTCTCGCTTCAGTCGCGAACGGAACATATCTGGAAACGTTTCATCCAGATCGGGACCCGCTTTTCTATGCGCTTGTCGCCAATCGATCGAAATTCGACAACGGCTATTATGCTGTGCCCCAGGGCGCAGGCTTCGGACTGGAACTCGACGCCGGCACGATCGCGAAATATCGCATCTAAGACGCCAAGGGACGACGAGCGGCCGATTTATGCCGCCGCATTTCAAGCGGCGGCTTTCGCGCTCAGGCTTTGTTCCAGGCGGGCGATGTCGGTCGCGAGTTGCTCGACCTGTTCGTAATCGGCGATCGCCAGTCGGGAAGACAATCGGCCTTCCGCCACGACATAGGCGCAGTCAGCGACTTCGAAAATCTCAAGCACCTCGGTGCAGAAGACGATCACCACTTTGCCGCTCGCCGCGTAGTCGCGCAGCAGATGGTAGATCTCGTTCTTGGAATGAATGTCGACGCCGCGCGTCGGCTCCTCGAGCAGAAGCAGCTTCGGTGCGCAGTTGAGCGCCTGCGCGATCGCCACTTTCTGCTGATTGCCGCCGGAGAGGGAGCGGATCGGCTGGGCGGCCGTCCGAGTCTTGATAAGGAAACGCCGCACCGATTGCTCGGCCAGCGACGCCATCCGGCTTTTTTTTAAGCCGCGGAATGGCCCCGCGATGTCCGGAGCGCCGAGGCGCGCTAGAAGGTTTTCGCCAACAGAAAAATTCGAATAGAGGCTCAGCGCCCGCGTTGCGGGGACGTAAGCGCGAAGTTGCCGTAGATCGATGTCCGAAGCCCCAGCCAGCGATATCGCGCCGGTCGTGCGCTCCAGGCCGGCGAAGGAGCGTAAGAGTTCGCGCGCGCTCGACCCCTCGACCCCCATGAGCGCGACGATCTCGCCGGGCCGAGCAGAAAAATTTATATCTTCGAACGCGTTCGGGCTCGTCCAATCTCGAACCGAGAACATCGGCGCCGCCTCGGGCGTTTGTGCGGTGTTTCGGAGGGCGGGCGAGCCGCCGCCAGCTCCTTCGGTCACTAACTGGCGCGCGAGGCCTTCCTCAGTCAGCGTTTCGCCGGAGAGTACGGTCCGAACCCGTCCGTCGCGCACAACGGCGACTCGGGTGCAATGTCTGACGAGGTCGCCGAGCCGATGCGTGATCAGAAGGACGATGCGGCCGGATTCTGCCAGCTTGTGCATTTCCCGGAATAATTCGTCGGACTCCGCGTCCGTCAGCGCGGAATTTGGCTCGTCGAACAGGAATACCCGGGCAGCGCGGGCGACGGCGCGGGCGATCTCCGTTCGTTGCTGCATGGCCAGCGAGCATTCGCCGAGGGGAATGTCGCGCACGGAATGCAACCCAAGTGCGTCCATGATTTGAAGGTCGTCATCGCCTGGTTTCGGCCACGCCGTTCCCGCGCCTTCGCGGCCGGCGACCATATTCTCGGCGACTGTCAGATTTGGAAAGAGCTGCGGCTCCTGATGTACAATTGAGACGACGTCCCATTTGTCGGCCGGCGACCACGCCTGCCCATCGAGCATAAGATTGCCGGATGTGGGGCTTTCCTCGCCGCCAATCATCCGCACGAGCGTCGACTTGCCGGCGCCGTTAGGGCCGGCGACGCCAAAAATCTCGCCTGGCGAGATATCGAGGTCAAGATTGTTCAGCGCGACAGTGCTGCCGTAGCGTTTCGTCAGGCCGCGGATCTGAATGCCTGTACGCGCGACATCATTCATGCGCGACTCTTGCGCAAATTCGTCAGGAAGAGATCGAGCCCCACCGCAATGATGGTGACAGCGCCCAAAAATATCTGTTGCACGTGAGGGCCGGGCGAGAGGAGCGCAAGACCGATCTGCAACTCCGCAAGAAGCAAGGCGCCGCCGAGCGTTCCGATAATGGTGCCCTTGCCGCCGCTGAGGCTTGCGCCGCCGATGATGACGGCCGCGAAGACTGGGAAGGTCTGTGACAGGCCGATATCGGGTTGACTCGTTTGGATGAAGGAGAAATCGAGAATGCCAGCCATGGCGGCAAGGATGGAGCAGAGGATGAAGGCCGTGATCTTGTACCGCCGAACCGGCATACGGGCGAGCCTCGCGGCCTCGGGATTGCCGCCGATCGCCATCAGCCGGAAACCGAACAAGGAACGGTGCAGGAGAAAACCGACCACGACGGCGATTCCCAGCATCCAAAAAACTTCGGCGGAGAGTTGATATTTGCCGAAACTTTGGGTCAGCCCGATGAAGAAGTCGAGCTGGCCTTGCGGCAAATCTTCGCCCGAGGGCGGATAGTTCGGATTGAAAGTGCCCGAATTGCTGACCCAGAGCGACAAGCCATAGAGAAGATTGTAGCTACCGAGCGTGACGATGAAAGAGGGGATCTTCCAGCGCGTCACAAGAGATCCATTAAATGCGCCAACCAACGCCGCGATCACCAAAGTAAGCGGGATCGCAAAATAGACCGGCACGCCGTGCACCACCCACATCACCGCCAGCGTATTTGCGGCCAGCCCGTACATGGCTCCAAATGAGAGATCGATCTCGCCGACCACAATGACGAGCGTCAGGCCTATCGCCATGATCGCGACCGAGCTCATCGCGCGCAAAACAGAGACTGCGAGATTGAGATTGGCGAAATTTGGATTGATCACTACGAAGACAATCGCGACGACCACAACTGCCGCGAAAAGGCCGCCGATGCGGGCCGCTACATTGAGCGTAGCCTTGCCTACCTTCGAGAAGGTTGGGCTCTGGCTGGGCGTCTGCGTCACATCGCTGCTCATCGGCTGCCTTTGAAAGGAAAGGGCAGGGCGATTGCATCGCCCCGCCCGAAAATACGAACTCGGCTATTGCTGCTTCATGGTACGGTCGAGCTCCTTACGCGCTTCGTCGACATCCGGCTTCAGGATGGCTTTAAGGGTCTGCGTGTTCGGTAGAATAACGCCGTTTTTCAGGAATTGCGCGCAGGCCGGAGCGCCGAATGCGGCTTGGTCCGGCCAACGCTGATCGAACTCGGCGACCTGGGTGCCTTCCTCGATCGCGTTCAATTGTCCCTTCGAGGAGTTCCAACCGATCGTGAAGACCTTGCCATCCATCCCGAGGCTCTTGATCGCACGGTCGGCGTGCTCAGCGCCGATGTCCACGTTTTGGATGAACTGTACGTTCGGATTTGCGGTGAGGAAGGACCGATAGACGTCATAGGCCTTTCCCGGCTCGTAGCTCGTATTGAGGCCGTTTTCGGCGGTGGTGACGAATTTGGCGTCCGGAATGGCCGCCTTGATCGTCTCGACGAACCCCTTCATGCGACCTTGCGCCCAGAACTGCGTGGGATCGCCGCCGGAGACCGCAAA
>JASLHV010000432.1 GCA_030153205.1 Roseiarcus sp.
GAACAACCTATGGTCCATACCCATTCACGCCCGATCCGATCGGACAATGCGCCGAGGCTTATCTGGCCGGGAATACCGACAACGCTGACGGCGCCAAGAGCCCAAGCGGCGGCCAAGGGTGAAAAGCCGATTTCGACTAGATATTTCGTCTGATGAATTTGCACTGCGTACCACGCGATGAGTGCGCAGAAGTAGCCAAGCGCTAGCCACCAGAATCGGCCGGTCGCGATCGCTCGCCGCAGCGTCCATTCGATAGCCGCCCAAGTTGGGTCAACAATATTGGACGGCGCATGCTTAGCGGTGGAGGTCGCATGCTGCATCCCATCAGGAAGCAACCCAATATCTTCCGGCTTTTTGCGTACGAATAAATTGACGGGGCAGACAATTACTAGCACGAGAACGCCCATCACCCAGCACGACTCGCGCCAGCCGTCTCGCATGATGATTGTTTGCAGCCAAGGCAATAAGACGATCGCCCCGACGCCGACGCCGGAAAAGGCGACGCCAATCGCCAGCGCTCGACGGCGCACAAACCAATTCGGCAGATACTGGGACTGCACCGTGAAGGTCATCATATTGGCGCCGCCGCCGACCAGCAGGCCAAGCGTCGCATAGAGATGCCATGGCTGCTGGACGAGCGGCGCAAGAAATAGACCGGCCGACAAAAGCAGAGCGCCAGTTTGGATCACGATTCGCGGGCCGCGCGCGTCGATCACGCGTCCAGCGATTGGACTTATGAGCGCCGACACGAGGAAGCCGAACGAGAAGGCGCCTGCGGAGAGGCCGCGATCCCAATGGAATTCGTCAATGAGCGGCGGGAGTAGGAGCGAGAAGGCGGTTCGCGCCGTCACGCCGATCGCCATGCTGACGAAAGCAATGCCGACGATCAACCAACCGTAGTAGAACGGAAGGCGCGACGGCAAATGGCGGGAAGCATTCTGCAAGCTTGCCCCTCGGATCTTTGTCGCGATCGGCATTGCTCGCCGCCAGACTGCTTCCTCTTAGCAAGGCGTTCGTCATCTACCAAACAGATTGTCGGCCACGGTGCGCAGGTGGAGGATCATGGCTTCCTTAGCCGCGTGAGGATCGCGCCGGAGGAGCGCATCGACGACGATTTGGTGCTCAGCACAATAAATCTTACGCCTCTCCTCCGAGAACGACCGTTTCTTCATTTCGAACCACGGCGTCTGATTACGGAGGGCTTGCACGAGATTGTGAATTTCTCTCAAAAAATTGTTCCGAGAACAAAGGAAGATGCGCTGATGGAACGCAGCGTCCCAACGTTCGAAGGTTGGCATGTCCATCGCGTCACAGGCGGCGTCATGGGCCTCTTGTATCGCGTTGAGTTCGCTCATGCTGGCGCTTGTCGCTGCAAAGGTCGCTGCCGCCGGTTCGAGCAATTGCCTGATTTCCATAATATCGACCGGGCTTGCCCCCTCCATGCGCGCAACGACGCCGGCGAGCGAATTTGCCGTCTCGGCCATCAAGAACGTACCACGGCCGACCTCTCGTGCCACCATGCCGGCTTCTTCCAACTGGTCGACAGCGCGACGTATCGTGTTCCGCGCGACGCCGAATTCCGAGGCGAGGTCGCGTTCAGGCGGCATGCGGCCGCTCGCGGCCCACTCGCCGGCGGAAATTCGCTGCTTTAGCGCAACAGCGATGTCTTCGGCGACTAGCCGCGGCATGGGGTCCGAGAGCAAGTAGTGAACGCTGATCCGATAGTGAACCAATTATGCAGACGCGGCAAGTGGTCCCCTGTCGAAGCGTATGCTTGAGAAAATTTGTATCTGATTTGAACCCCGGCAGCGATATTCCGCTTGCTGCTCCATTCCATCAAGGCTAGCATTCTAGTAAGAGTCAGAATTGGCTCATTATTGGTTCAGGGAGGCGTCATGTGAAGGTCGGGACCTTCTCCTATGCTGGCGAACGCCGGGTCGGGCTCATCGACCCCGTCGCGCGGACAATAGCACCTTACGATCTGCCGCTAGACCGCAGCGAGCGCGGGATCCTTGCGCTCGTTGATCTCAATGGCGGAGGCGCCCCTCGCACGCTGTCGCCGATCCCTCTCGATCGGGTGTCTCTCGAAGCGCCTATTCCGCGACCGCGCCGCAACATTTTCTGCGTCGGCAAGAACTACTACGAGCACGCACATGAATTCGCCAAAAGCGGCTTTGACTCCAGTGCGGCTGCGGGCGCGGTCCCGAAAAACCCGATCATCTTCTCAAAAGTGCCGGAGACCGTCGTGGCGACCGGCTCGACCGTTTTGATCGATCCCGCCGTGTCGTCGGCGATCGACTATGAGGCCGAACTTGCCGTCATCATCGGCAAAGAAGGGCGCGCCATCGCCAAAGAAAGAGCCTTCGATCACGTCTGGGGTTACACGATCGTCAATGATGTGACCGCTCGCGACCTGCAGGGCAAGTACAGCCAATGGCTCATCGGCAAATCGCAAGATACGTTTTGCCCAATGGGGCCGTGGGCGGTGACGAAGGACGAAATTGATCTTACGCAGGCTGGGATCCGTTGTTTCGTCAACGGCGATCTGCGACAAGATTCGAAGCTTTCGCTCCTTATCTTCGATATTCCAACCATCATCGCGACTTTGTCGCAGGGCATTACGCTCAAGCCCGGCGACGTCATCGCCACCGGTACGCCGGCGGGCGTTGGAATCGGCTTCGATCCTCCGAAATATCTGAAGAACGGCGATTTTATGCGTGTCGAGATCGACGGAATTGGCGCGCTTGAAAATAGCGTCGCCGAGCGGGCGTCATGACGACGGTGACTGTCGGCCAAATGGTAATGGAGACGGCCGGCGAAGGGTTTCCCGTGGTGATGATTCATGGGCTCGGCGGCACGTCGAATATGTTCGAACCGCAAGCGCGTCAGCTTTCGAATTACCGGGTCGTGCGCATTGACCTTCCCGGCTCTGGCCGTTCTGCGCGATCCGCCGCGCCGCTCCGTATGGAAGCGATTGCTGCGGCTGTCGCGCCCGCGGTCCGAAGCGTCGGCGTGAGCCGCGCCCATTTCGTAGGTCATTCGATGGGAACCATCGTCTGTCAATTGATTGCCGCCGCCGAGCCGTCGCTGGTGGCGTCGCTGGCCTTGTTCGGCGCCCTGGCCGAGCCTATCGAGGCGACACGCGCGGCGCTCCTAAATCGGGCGAATCTTTCGCGATCCGGTGGCCTCGCCGACATCGCCGATCAAATCGTCGCGCATGCCCTTTCGGCGCATACGAGAGAAACGTCGCCGCCGACGGTCGCGTTTGTCCGCGAGTCGATCATGCGGCAAGATCCCGAATCCTACGCGCAATCTTGCGAGGCTTTGTCCAAGGCGACAGCGGCCGATCCGCGCCGCATCGCCGCCCCGGCCTTGCTCATCACGGGCGAGGAAGACGCCGTCAACCCGCCGAATGTCGGACGGGCGCTTGCCGATCGGATCAAGGGAGCCGTATTCTCGACCCTAGGCCGTTGCGGACACTGGGCCACGATCGAGAGCCCGCGCGAGAGCAATGAAAGATTGCTCGACTTTTTCCGTCGCGTCGATCGTCAAGGCATGACGCGGGAGACGGCTGGCGATACGTCACGCGCTTTGGGAGGTAGACATGGCTGACGATAGTTGGGGCAACGGCTGGAACGGCGGCGGCTCTGCCGGCGCGCTCTTCACCAATGTCCGGATTCTCGACGCGACGGGCGAATACCCCTATCCCGGCGACGTTCTGATCCAGGGTAACCGGATCAAGCAAATCACGCGAGGCTCGTCCCGCTACGGCTCCTCCTCTTCGTCTTATGGCGGCGCGACCGTCATCGATGGAATGGGCGCGACTCTCATGCCAGGCATGATCGACGCCCATCTGCATCTTTCCTGGAACAATGCTCCGGGCATCGATCCCATCCAAATGATGGAGCTCGAGGAGCACATGCTGGTGACCATGGAGATGGCCAAGCTGGTGCTCGACGCCGGCTTTACCGGCGGACGCGGCGCCGCCGCGGCCAAGCCGCGGCTGGATGTGGTCGCGAAGCGCTTCATCAACGAGGGTCGTTTTCCAGGGCCGCGTTATCTTGCGGCTGGTCCTGAAATCACCACGGTAGGCGGCCTTGGGGATTCCGCGCCTTCGCATATTCCCCATCCCGGCCTCAATCTCGGGCTTGTCGTCTCGGGACCTGAGGAAGTGCGGCGCACGGTTCGTACCCTGATCAAATACGGCGTCGATTCGATCAAGCTGAATCTCTCAGGCGAATCTCTCACCGGCATGGGCGCGGAGGAAACGCCGATGTCAGAGGAAGAGGTGGCCATGGCCGCCTCAGAGGCGCGCTGCCGAAACAAGGTTCTGTCTGCACATGCCCGCTCGTCGGGATCGGTCAAGCAATGTGTCAGGCATGGCATTCAAAATATCTATCATGCCTCGTTCGCCGATGAGGAAGCGCTTGACATGCTCGAGGCGGCGAAGGATCGCCACTTCGTAGCGCCCGGCGTCGCCTGGCTCATCAACACGGCGCGACATGCCGAGCAATGGGGCATCAAGCCCGGCTCACCGATCAGCCTGGAATACGAGCGCGAGCTCGAAATGTGCGTTGACACGATGAAGAAGATGCATCGGCGCGGCATCCGTATCTGCATCGGCGGCGACTACGGCTTTGCTTGGACGCCGCAGGGGACCAACGCCAAAGACGTTCAGACCTTCGTCGAAATGTTTGGCTTCTCGCCGATGGAGGCGATTCAGGCGGCGACGAAATATGGCGGCCAGATCATGGGCATGAGCGACGAACTCGGCATGATCAAGGAGGGTTATCTCGCCGATCTGTTGCTCGTCGATGGCGATCCGATCGCCGACGTCCGGATACTTCAGGACAAGAGCCGTATTCTGGCGATCATGAAAGACGGCAAGTTCTACAAGGCGCCGAGAGTGAACGAACAGCGGCGGCGCCTGATTGCATGAGCCTGTCGGAGCAACATCGTTCTCATGGCCTCGTGGCGAGCGAAGGCTTGACGCCGCGACAAGCTTGGGGCGTCGTCGGGGTGGTCGTGGCGGCGCTGTTGGCCTGGCTGATCTTCGCGATTTGGCCGGATTGGCTCAACGCCGTGCTGATCTCGAAGAAAGCGTTCGTCTCGGCGTTGTTTAACGGCCTGACGCTGGCAGGGTTGTACTTTCTGGTCGCCAGCGGCTTCACGCTCGTTTTTGGTCTGATGCGCAATGTCAATCTTGCGCATGGCTCGCTCTATCTGCTCGGCGCTTATATCGGCTACGAAGTGACAAGCCGCACCGGCTATTGGCTGATCGGCGTCGCAGCGGGTTTTCTCGTTCTTGCCGCTGTCGGCCTAGTCCTTCAGGTCGTGGTGTTTCGCCGGCTCGAAGGCGACGATCTGCGTCAGACTCTGGTGACGATCGGCATTTCCATTGTCGCGGCCGATTTAATGCTGGCGGTCTGGACCGGCGGCACCTACCAGATCGCAACGCCGGATTGGCTGGATGGCGCGGTGACCTTGCCGATCATCACGGCGGTGCGCTCGAACGGCGTTTCCGTCTTCCTGACCTATCCCCTCTATCGCCTCGTCGTCCTATTGGCCGCGGTGGTGATTGGCCTTGCTTTATGGGTGATGCTTAACCGCACCCGCATCGGCATGATGATCCGCGCCGGGGTCGACGATCGCGCCATGCTCTCCGCCTCGGGCGTCAATGTGCACGCTGTCTTTGCGATCGTCTTTGCGATCGGCGCCGGCCTTGCCGGTTTCGCCGGCGTCGTGGGCGGGTCGGCCCTCTCTGTCGCGCCGGGCGAAGACGTACGTTACCTGCTGGCGTCGCTTGTCGTCGTCATCGTTGGCGGCATGGGCTCCATAACGGGCGCGGCCATTGGCGCGCTTCTAATCGGTCTCGCAGAGCAGATCGGTCTCGTCTATTTCCCGACCTATGGCGTCGTCCTTACCTTTGTCATCATGGTCGCCGTCCTGGCGTTCAGACCGCAGGGCGTGATGGGGAAACCGCGATGACGTCACTCGCCTCGACGACCAATACGCGGGAAAGAGACGTCGCCGCGACCGTCGGCGCCGCCAATCTCGGGCTTGCGATCCTGCTTCTGGTCTATCCTGCCGTCGCCTCCGATTTTTTCCTCGTGCAGATTGGCGCCTATTCGCTCATTTGGGGCGTCATCGCCTTGTCGCTCATGCTTCTCGCTGGCTATGGCGGCATGGTCAGCATGGCTCAGATTTCGGTCGCGGGAATCGCCGGCTATACGGTCGCGATTTTCGGCGCCAACAATATCGGGTTGCACGGCTTCGGCTGGCCCTTCTGGATCCTGGCGCCGTTTTCGATTCTTGTCTCCGCAATAGCCTCGGCCCTGATCGGCGTCATCGCCAATCGTACCGAGGGCATCTATACAATCATGATCACCCTCGCGATTGCGATGGCGTTCTTCTACTTCACCCAACAGAACTATGCGCTCTTCAACGGCCATTCCGGTTATGCTGGGATTAACGCACCGCGATTCTGGGGCGTGAACTGGCGCGA
>JASLHV010000466.1 GCA_030153205.1 Roseiarcus sp.
TGCGCCTCGCCGACGCCTTTGATCGCGGAAAGCGCATAGCGGATCGACAAAGCCCCGCCCTCGACGCGCGCATCGAAATCGACGCCGGAATGATTGACCGACGGCGGATGCACCTTGACGCCGAGCCGCTCCGATTCGGCGCGGAACTCCGCGAGCTTGTCGGTGTTCGATTTGTCGAGCGTCATCGCGGCGGCCATGAATTCGACGGGATGATTGGCCTTCAGCCACGCCGTCCAATAAGTGATCAAAGCGTACGCTGCGGCGTGGCTCTTGTTGAAGCCATAGTCGGCGAATTTGGCGAGAAGATCGAAAATCTCGTCGGCTTTGTTGCGCGTCAGCCCGCGCGCGACGGCGCCGTCGACGAAACGCACGCGCTGCGCGTCCATCTCCTTCTTGATCTTCTTGCCCATGGCGCGGCGCAGGAGATCGGCCTCGCCGAGCGAATAGCCTGAGAGAACCTGCGCGATCTGCATCACCTGCTCTTGGTAGATGATGACGCCGTGGGTCTCGCGCAGGATAGGCTCGATGCGCGGCTCGATATAATCGGGCTCCTCCATGCCGAGCTTGCGCGCGCAATAGGTCGGGATATTCGCCATCGGTCCCGGACGGTACAAGGCGACGAGCGCGATCAAATCCTCGAAACGGTCGGCGCGCATTTCGACCAATGCCTTGCGCATGCCGCCGCTTTCAACCTGGAACACGCCGACCGTCTCGCCCCGCCCTAGCATCTCGTAGGTTTTCTTGTCATCGAGCGGGATCATCGACAAATCGACGGTGATCTCGCGTTGCGCCAGAAGCGCCACCGCCTTTTGCAGCACGGTAAGGGTCTTCAAGCCGAGAAAGTCGAACTTCACCAGGCCGGCGGATTCGACCCATTTCATGTTGAATTGCGTCGCCGGCATCACCGATTTCGGATCGCGGTACAAGGGCACCAGTTCGACCAGCGGCCGGTCGCCGATGACGACGCCGGCGGCGTGCGTCGAGGCGTTGGAATACAGTCCCTCCAGCTTCTCCGCGATGTCGAGCAATTTGGCGACGCGCTCGTCGGACTCGGCCGCTTCGCGCAAGCGGGCTTCATCGGCGACCGCCTGTTTCAGCGTCACCGGCTTGGCCGGATTCTGGGGTACGAGTTTCGCGAGCCGGTCGACCTGGCCAAGCGGCATTTCAAGGACGCGGCCGACATTGCGCAAGACGCCGCGCGCCAGGAAGGAACCGAAGGTAATGATCTGGGCGACGCGATCGACGCCATAGCGCTCGCGCACATAGGCGATCACTTCGTCGCGGCGCTCCTGACAGAAGTCGATATCGAAGTCCGGCATCGACACGCGCTCTGGATTCAAGAAGCGCTCGAAGAGGAGGCCGAAGCGGATCGGGTCGAGATCGGTGATGGTCAGCGCATAAGCGACCAGCGAGCCCGCGCCCGAGCCGCGGCCCGGCCCGACCGGAATATCGTGGCGCTTGGCCCATTGAATGAAGTCGGCGACGATCAGGAAGTAGCCGGGAAATTTCATCTTCTCGATGACGCCGAGTTCGAAGGCGAGACGGCGCTTGTAATCTTCCTCGCTGACGCCTTCGGCGCGGCCATGCGCGGCAAGGCGCCGGGCGAGCCCCGCCTCGGCTTCGGCGCGCAAAGTTTCGACTTCGTCGAGCGAGGCGCCGTCGGCAGAGGTAAAGCGCGGCAGGATCGGCTTTCGGATCTGCGGCCGGAAAGCGCAGCGCATGGCGATCTCGACGCTATTGTCCAGCGCTTCCGGCAGATCCTCGAAGAGTTTGACCATCTCCGCGCGGGTCTTGAAGCGATGGTCGCTGGTCAGGCGGCGGCGATCCCCCGCCCCCATCAATGCGCCATCTGCGATGCAGAGCAAGGCGTCCTGCGCCTCGTAATCGGAGGCCGCGCCGAAATAAGGTTCGTTGGTCGCAACCAGCGGCAGGGCAAAATGGTCGGCAAGATCGCGCAAGCGCGGCTCGTTGGCCTCTTCGCTGTCCGAACCATGGCGTTGCAGCTCGATATAGAGGCGGCCGGGAAAGCGTTCGACGAGGCGCGAAAGTCGCGTCTTGGCGATGTCATCGAGGCCGAGGCTGAGGGCCGCGTCGATCGGTCCGACCGGCCCGCCGGTCAGTGCGATGAGACCGTCCGTCCCGCCCAAGGCGTCGAAGCGCACATGCGGGTCATCGCCGCCCTCGGGCCCGAGCCAGGTCTGGCTGGCGATGCGCATGAGATTGGCGTAGCCGGTCTCGTTCTGCGCGAGCAGAACGATTGGGGCTCGCGCCCTGGCTTCGCCCGTCCGTGCGCTGGCGCTTGGCGCATCCTCGAAATCGATGGTGATCTGCGCGCCGATGATCGGCTGAATCCCCTCCTTGGCGAGCTTTTCGGAAAACTCGAGCGCGCCGAAGAGATTGTTGGCGTCGGTGATCGCGAGGGCCGGCATTTCGTCGGCCTTGGCGCGTTTGGCGAGCGTCTCGATCGTCAGCGCGCCTTCGCGCAGCGAATAAGCCGAGTGAACGTGCAGATGCACGAAACCAACGGTTTTCAGGATATTCGACAATGCGCCCTCGGCGGCCTCGGATAAGAATCCGTCCATTGTCGCGCCCCGCGCCCCTCAGGTCGAGCGCCGCCACCACGCCATCAACAGGGCGCGTCGCCCGTTCCCGCTCACGCGCCGAGCAACCGCGCCACCATCGCGATCATGGTCAGGAAAGCCGCCAGAGCCGCCATTTCCGCCGCATCGCCAAGAAGCCCAAAAGCCCCGTGAAACCCGAACGCCTGCAACATCGCAACGCCTCCATAGACTCTATATGTTCAGTCTATGTTCTTGTTGTGTTCGGAGTCAATGGGTGGGAGTATGGGGTAGTGGGCTACTTTGAATAGCCTTAATTTGTTCTGGCCTAGCGGGTTAACGGCGATCGGCGCACAATGCATGCTGTCCGATTTGAACCCGTTATATGTCTATAACTCACACGAATAAGGTGAACAGGAAGCGAACGGAAGCGCGTTTCGCGCCGCTCCGCATTCGCGTGAAGCCTGACGCCGACCGCCCTGGGCGGTTTTTC
>JASLHV010000489.1 GCA_030153205.1 Roseiarcus sp.
GATTTCGCTCGGTACAGCGCGAGATCCGCGTTCTTCATCAATTGACCCGCCTCGATCCCGTCTTGGGGGCCAAGCGCGATGCCAACGCTCGCGCCAATGTTAATGTGGTGGCCGTCGATTTCGTAGGGTGCATCGATGTTGCGCAAAATACGTTGAGCAAGTGCGATGATTCCGTCCATCGCCTCGCCATCGCCATCCAGGGTCTGCAGCATCGCGAATTCGTCGCCGCCAATGCGCGCGACCGTGTCAGATTCGCGCGTGGACCGTCGCAATCGATCCGCGACCTTCTGTAGCAGTAGATCGCCCACGGGATGGCCGAGCGAATCGTTGACGTCTTTGAAGTGATCGAGGTCGATGATGAAGATCGCGAACTTCTCCGTCGAACGTCGCGTCCGCGCGAGTTCGTACTCGATCCGCTCGATGAATTGCGTTCTGTTGACGAGGTCGGTCAGCGCATCATGCTGCGCCATATAGGCGATTTTTTCTTCGGCCTTTCGCCGTTCTGAAATATCCTCATGCGTGACCAGCCAACCGCCACTCGCCATCGGCTGATCGACGATGTTGATCGCGCGGCCGTCCGCGGTGGCGCCGATATGGTTCGTGATTTCGCCTTTGGCGACTCTCTCGAGGATCGAAGCCACATAATGGTCGACGTCCCCGTTAAAGAGGCCGACGTCGCGACGGTGTTCGATCAAACGCCGCAGTGTACATCCGGGTTTTACGACCTCGGGAGACAGAGAATACATGCGCAGATAGGCTTGATTGCACAGAACGATTTCGCCGGCCGCATTGAACATGCACAGGCCTTGCGACATGTTGTTGAGGGCCGAGTCCAAATTCTGGTTGTGCGACTGCAATTCCTGTTCGGCGTTTCGCGCAGCGTCTCGCTCCGCTCGGGCCTGGCGAAGGCTCCGATACGCCCAGATTCCGCTCGTCGCCAGGGCTGACGCAAGGAGCCCGTCGACACCAATAAGAACGCCGAACAACATACGGGAAACTCGACGGTGACCACGCAGTCGATGCCGAAGTAGACTTTATGGTTTATCCGATCAGTCTAATTGACGACATTTGGCCGACTCTGATGGACTATGATCAATCTGCATTAACTCTCAGTTAATGCGTAAATTGGTCTGCCCAGGACGCGCGCGGACGGACGAAAGACCTCGGTTATTCTGCCTTTGAATGGGTCGGGGCCTTGTCGAGCGCGGTCAGAACGCGTTGCCGCGACAATTCGAGAAGGCCGCGCATGGCTTCGCTCGCCTCATCGCCACGGCGCTCCAAGATCGCGGAAAGCACGGTCTGATAGGGCGTGAGGTCCATCGGCTGAGGGCTCGGGCTCCGCTGAGTTAACGCAAAGGAGACGCGCAAGGCGGTTTTTACCGCACCGCCAATCGTGACAAACAGGCCATTGTGCGTTGCAGCAATAATTGCGAGGTGGAATTCGGTTTCGGCGCTGGCGGCAAGCGCAGGGGTTTGCAGAGTCGAGATCATATCGGCGTGGCACCGTCGAATATGCTCCAGGTCTTCATCGTCGCCATCGCGCGCCGCCAGAAAACAGGCGCGCGGCTCGAAACATTGGCGCATCTCGTAGAGATCCTCGACGATACGATGGTCGAACTGAGCGTTGAGGCGCCAGGAAAGAACGTCGGGATCAAGAAGGTTCCAACTGGAGAAAGGCAAGACGCGCGTACCAACTTTCGGTGCGACTTCGATCAAACGTTTGGCGGCGAGATTCTTAACTGCCTCGCGAATCGTCGAACGTGAGACGCCGTAAGCGAGGCATAATTCGCTTTCGATCGGCAGGGAGTCGCCCGGCCGGAACTCGCCCGAGACAATGCGCGCGCCAATGATCCGCGCCACTTGCGAACTCATCGTACTGACCGAAGTGTTCCGCTCGAACATATTACCCCCGGCCGAGGCCCTTGGAGCGACTCCCTCGGTCGCTCGGGCCATTTCGACGCAACGCTGCAGTCTGCCCCGCGTTGTCCCTCTATGGACCGGTGCGGCGCGACACGCCAGACTCAAGCGCTCTCATCTTTATGCAGGCCACGCCGAATTCTTGGGCATCCCCGTCTCGGCGCCCCTGTCGCCCGCGGGCATTGACAAACAGAACACCCTGCCGCACGCTAAAGAGCATATGGTAAGATGAAAGCTGTCGCCACAACGAAATATAATTGACCGATGTGGGATCGCCGCGAGCAGGCGACCATGTGAATATGCGCGCAATATGCGTTCCGCTGAAGGTCAACCAATGGCAACGGGAGGAAGCAGCATGAAACTGATCAAGGCGATTGCCGTCGCTTGCAGCCTATGCGCGCTGAGCGCGGTCGCGCAGGCCAAAACGCAGGTGGTCTGGTGGGATTTCCTGAGCGGCGGCGACGGCGTTCGGATGAAATCGCTGATCCAGCAGTTCAACACCGAGAATCCCGATATCGAGATTCAGCCGACGACGCTCGAATGGGGCGTACCTTTTTATACGAAAGTGCAAACCGGCGCGGCTGTCGGGCAGGGACCCGACGTCATGACCTATCATTTGTCGCGCCTGCCCCTCGGCGTCTCAACGGGAACGTTGCGTCCCTATACGATGGACGAGTTGAAGAGCGTCGGCCTCGGGGCTGACGATTACTTCCCGACGGACTGGGACGCGGCGCATGTCGACGGCAAACTTTACGCGGTGCCGCTCGATATCCATTCGATCATTCTCTACTATAATAAGGACGCGCTGAAGGCCGCAGGATTGCTCGGCGACGACGGGCTGCCCAAAGGCCTCGACGGTCTCGACAATTTCAACGCCGCGCTGAAGAAACTCAGCGGCGGCAAGACTCAGTACGGCGTCTCCTTCGCCAGTTCGGACGGCGCTACCATTTGGCGCATCTTCTACACGCTGCTCAATCAACAGGGCGGCGTATTTCTGAAGGACGATAAGATCGTCGCCGGCGATTCCACCGCCAAGGCCGAAAAGGCGACCGCCGCCATGGCGGATTGGATTGCCAAGGGCTATGCACCGAAACTGACCGAATATCCCGCTTCGATAGCGCTCTTCACCTCGGGCAAGGCCGCCTTCCACATCAACGGCGTTTGGGAAGTGCCGACGATGGCCGATCTCGCCAAGAACAACAAACTCGGCTTCGAATGGGGCGCGATCCAGATTCCTACATTGTTCGACCAGACCGCGACCTGGGCGGATTCCCATTCCTTCGCGATTCCTGATCGCAAGGGAAATCCGATCACCCCGGAGAAGCTCAAGGCAGTGTTGACGGTCATATCCTGGATGAACCATCACAGTCTCTTCTGGGCGACTGCTGGCCATATCCCGGCTTTCAAGCCGGTCACGGAAAGCGACGACTTCAAGAAGATGCAGCCCAATGCGACTTATTCGACGCTCGCCAAGACCGCTGTCTTCGATCCGCAATCGAAGATCGCCGGCGTCGCCTCGCCGGTCTATGACGCCGCGACCAATTTCATTCTGCCCGCAGTCAACGGTCAGATGGCGCCAGCGGATGCGATCAAGCAGATGCAAGGCGAATTGCAGAACGATCTGCAATAACGATTGGCGATGAAAGGGTCGACGTGCCGTGAAAACGACGTCGGCCTTTTTAACGAAAAAGAAGGATAGGCCGAGCGGCCATGGCGGAACGGCGCAGCGACACGCTCTCCATCGTGGTGTTCGTCGCGCCGCTCGTCGTCGCGTACGCTGTTCTCCTTTTCTATCCGATTTACAAAATGGTCGAACTCAGCTTCACCGACGCGCCGCTCATCGGCGACGGTCATTGGGTCGGATGGCGCAATTATCAACGCCTGCTGAGCGACGGTCTGTTTATCGACTCCGTGTTTCACACAGGTTATTTCGTACTGCTGACAGTCATTCCTTCGACGGTTCTCAGCCTGGCGATCTCCATGATGGTCGTGCGCCTGAAGGGGTGGTTGCAAAGCATCGTACTGGCCTGCTTCTTTCTCCCCTATATCCTGCCAAGCAGCGTCGTCACTTTGCTTTGGGCCTGGATGCTCGATTTTCAATTTGGCATTGCGCAATATGCAATCATCTGGCTTTTCGGCGCGAAAGTCTCTGTCTTCAAGGATCCTGTCTGGGCGATGCCGATGGTCGCGCTCGTTACGATCTGGTGGACGAGCGGGTTCAACCTTCTTCTTTTCATCGCGGGACTGAGGAACATCTCTCCCGAGATTTATGACGCCGCTTCAGTCGATGGCGCGGGACGTTGGCGGCAGTTTCGCGACATTACCTGGCCCTTGATTTGGCCGGTGACGGTTTTGGTCCTGACGTTTCAGCTCATTCTACAGCTCAAAATATTCGATCAAGTCTATCTCTTGACCCAGGGCGGCCCTTTCAATTCGACCTATGTCGTCGTCCAGTATATCTACAAACAAGCGTTTACGCTCAATCACGGCGGCTACGGCGCGACGGTCGCGCTTTTCCTATTCGTTATCATTGCGACGCTGTCGGTCGTCCAGCTCCAGGTGTTGCGCACGAGGACGGTGGAATGAAAATCCGTTTCTCGATCGTCGGAATGCTCATCACGCTACTCACTGTGGCGGTGGCGGCGATTTGGGCCTTTCCTCTCTATTGGACTGTCGTCACGACTTTGAAACCCGAATATGAGGTCGTCGCGCCCGGCGTCCATCTTATTCCACAGGCGCCGACGCTCGACTCTTATCTCTACGTGTTTGAGCATACGATCATCGAGAAATGGTACATAAATTCAATCGTCACCGCTTCAGCCACGACCTTTTTGGTCATCGCCATCAGCGCCGCTTGCGGTTATGCCGTCTCGCAACTCCAGTTTCCAGGCCGCCGGATTCTCTTCGGCATCGTCGTGGCGAGCTTTATGGTGCCAATACCCGCCCTGATCATTTCTCATTTCGTTCTGATGAACGACTTTGGGTTGATTAACACGTGGGCCGGAATTGTCCTGCCGCAACTCATGTTCCCACTCCCGATCGCGACAATGGTTTATCGGCAGTTCTTCGATTCCATCCCTAAGGAATTTCGCGAGGCTGCGGTCGTGGACGGCGCCAATGAATTCGATGTTTTCCTCAAGATATTCGTGCCGATGACCTGGGGCGTGACCGTGGCGCTGGCGATTTACACATTCATCGTCACGTGGAATAATTTTTTCTATCCTTTCCTCCTCACGACGTCCGATACGGCAATGACCGTGCCGGTCGGCATCACCCAAGTTCACGACGCTTTCGGCGTCCAATACGCCCGCAACCTCGCCGGTGCGGTGTTGGCGGCTCTCCCGGTCGCAGCCGCTTATCTCATCTTCCAACGCCGGGTTACCGAAGCTGTCATGCTCTCGGCCGGCATCAAAGGCTAGACGCTAAGGAACGCCATGCCCAAAGCACAATTAATCGTCGATCGCGATTTCGCAATTTCGGATATCGACAGGCGCCTGTTCGGCACTTTCGTCGAGCATATGGGGCGATGCGTTTATACAGGTATCTTCGAGCCAGGCCATCCGGCGGCCGACGCGCGAGGCTTTCGGCAGGATGTCGCCGATCTGACCAAGGAGCTCGGCGTCACGATCGTACGCTATCCCGGCGGCAACTTCCTCTCAGGCTACAATTGGGAGGATGGCGTCGGCCCCGCGGCGGAAAGGCCGCGCAGGCTCGACCTCGCTTGGTTTTCTACCGAAACGAATGCCTTTGGAACCAATGAATTCATCGACTGGTGCCGCAAAGTCGGCGTCGAGCCGATGTTCGGCGTCAACCTCGGGACGCGCGGCGTCGACGAAGCGCGGCGCTTCGTCGAATATTGCAACCATCCATCGGGCAGTCAGCTTTCCGAACTCCGCCGCAAGCATGGTTACGACAAACCGCACGACGTCAAATTCTGGTGTCTCGGCAATGAAATGGACGGGCCTTGGCAGATCGGCGCCAAAACGGCGCGAGAATACGGCAGGCTTGCCCTGGAGACCGCGAAAGTCATGCGATGGGTCGATCCCTCGATCGAGCTTGCCGCCTGCGGCTCGTCCAATCGGGATATGGCGACTTACGCCCGCTGGGAATACGAAGTGCTGGATCATTGTTTCGACCATGTCGATTTCATTTCTTTGCATACGTATTTCCAGAACCCGCACGATTCGACGGAAGAGTTCTTGGGCAATATCGAACTTCTCGACTTCTTCATCAAAGAAGTCGTGGCGATCGCCGACGCCGTCGCCGCCACGCGCCGTTCGCCGAAGCGCATCATGCTGTCGCTCGACGAATGGAACGTCTGGTACAAGGCGCGCTCTCATTCCGATTTGCGCAAGCCTGGCTGGCCAGAGCGTCCGCCCTTAATCGAGGAAGTCTATAACACCGAGGATGCGTTGCTGATCGGGGGGGCGCTCATTACGCTCCTCAACAACGCCGACCGCGTGAAGGCCGCCTGCATGGCGCAGCTCGTGAATATTATCGGCCCGATCATGACAGAGCCAGGCGGCCCGGCTTGGCGCCAGACGATCTTTCATCCTTTCGCCCTGACGACGCGGTACGCGCAGGGCCGTGTTTTGCGCACGTTGGCGAGTTCGCCGACCTATGCGGGCAAAGCCGCGCCTGAAATGCCCTACCTTCACGCCAGCGTCACCGAAGATGAAGCGTCGGGACAGGTGGTCGTTTATGCTTTGAACCGGCATCTGCGTGAGGAGATGGATCTGGAGGTTGTCTTGCGTGGGTTCGGGCCGGATCGTAGCATTGTCACGGCGCTACAGGTCTCAAACCCCAACTTCAAGGCCGTCAACACGAAGGACGAGCCGAATAATGTTGCGCCGCAACCGATCAAGTCGATTGCGATGCAGGGGCACACGCTCAAAGCCAAACTGCCGCCCGGCTCTTGGAGCGTCATCGTGACGGCGGCGGCGTAACGCGTTCCGATCAATTCGCAGTGCGGCGTTGGGGTTTGCTCTCGTCGGGAAATCTCGCACCGCATATCGTACTTGTCGCCGCTAGCCGGCCGCTTGACGGATAGCGGCGCTCGATGGTCATACTGTCTGACAGAGAAAATTTCAGCCCTGTCTGAGGATGTTCGGGCATAGAGGGCGATAAGCGGAGGAAACATGGCGGCGAATCTCAAGGGTCCGGCGATATTTCTGGCGCAATTCGCCGGCGATGCGGCGCCGTTCAATTCCTTCGACGCTATCTGCAAATGGGCGGCCTCGCTCGGCTACAAGGGCGTGCAGATTCCGACTTGGGACGGGCGCCTTTTCGATCTCGCCAAGGCCGCCGAGTCAAAGACCTATTGCGACGAGATCGCAGGCGTCGCGAAATCGCACGGCTTGGCGATCACCGAACTCTCGACCCATCTGCAAGGCCAATTGGTCGCAGTCAATCCAGCCTTCGACGAGGCTTTTGACGCCTTCGCGCCCGCCGAGACCCACGGTCGTCCGCGCGAGCGTCAGAAATGGGCGGTCGATCAAGTCATGCTCGGCGCCAAGGCGTCGCACTATCTTGGCTTGCGCGCCAGCGTTACTTTCTCGGGCGCATTGGCGTGGCCTTATGTCTATCCTTGGCCGCAGCGCGCGCCTGGCTTGATCGAGACCGCCTTCGAAGAACTGGCGCGCCGTTGGAAACCGATCCTCAACGCCTATGACGAAGTTGGCGTCGACGTC